>NZ_RCNZ01000115.1:0-152844 GCF_004307525.1 Pseudomonas sp. Sample_21
ATGATCTCGGCTTTCTCGATGATCACGTCGTCTGCTGGTACGTCCTGGTGGCCGGCCTTGGAAGTGGTCGACACGCCTTTGATCTTGTCGACAACGTCGGTGCCGGCGGTCACTTTACCGAATACCGCGTAGCCCCAGCCCTGGACGTTCTTGCCGCTGTGGTTGAGGAAAGTGTTGTCGGCGACGTTGATGAAGAACTGCGCCGATGCCGAATGCGGCTCCATGGTGCGGGCCATGGCGACGGTGTATTTGTCGTTGGAGAGACCGTTGTCCGCTTCGTTCTGGATGCTTGGACGCTTGTCTTTCTTCTCTTTCATGCCTGGCTCGAAACCGCCGCCCTGGATCATGAAGTTACCGATGACGCGGTGGAATACGGTGTTGGTGTAGTGACCGGCGTTGACGTACTCGATGAAGTTGGCAACGGTGATCGGCGCCTTTTCAGCGTTCAGTTCGATGACGATGTCGCCATGGTTGGTGGTCAGTTTGACTTGAGTCATGGTCATTACTCTTCATAGGGAATTCGTGGTTCTGGGACATTGAGCCCCACAACCGGTTCAGCCTGCTTCGGCCAAGGTGCGCAGTTTAGCGTGACAGGCGCGAATTTCGAGGCGGTTTTTCATTTCCCGGCGATTAAATGCGTGCCTTTATAAGAGCTGCTCTGTCAGGCCCTTGACAGCATCGGCTATGATAGCGGCTTTGTTTTGTCTGGCCCCTCTTTGCGGCCGCGCACCTGTACGTCAAGGATCCTATGAGCAAGCCCACTGTCGACCCTACCTCGAATGCCAAGTCCGGCCCTGCCGTGCCGGTCAACTTCCTGCGGCCGATCATCCAGGCAGACCTGGACTCGGGCAAGCACACCCAGATCGTGACTCGCTTCCCGCCGGAGCCCAACGGCTACCTGCACATCGGCCACGCCAAGTCGATCTGCGTCAACTTCGGCCTGGCCCAGGAGTTCGGTGGCGTCACGCACCTGCGTTTCGACGACACCAACCCGGCCAAGGAAGATCAGGAATACATCGACGCGATCGAAAGCGACGTCAAATGGCTGGGCTTCGAATGGTCCGGTGAAGTGCGCTACGCCTCGCAGTATTTCGATCAATTGCACGACTGGGCCGTCGAGCTGATCAAGGCCGGCAAGGCCTACGTCGACGACCTGACCCCGGAGCAGGCCAAGGAATACCGTGGCAGCCTCACCGAGCCGGGCAAGAACAGCCCGTTCCGTGACCGTTCGGTTGAGGAAAACCTCGACCTGTTCGCGCGCATGAAGGCCGGTGAATTCCCGGACGGCGCGCGCGTGCTGCGGGCGAAGATCGACATGGCCTCGCCGAACATGAACCTGCGCGACCCGATCATGTATCGCATCCGCCACGCCCATCACCACCAGACCGGCGACAAGTGGTGCATCTACCCGAACTACGACTTCACCCACGGGCAGTCGGACGCCATCGAAGGCATCACCCATTCGATCTGCACCCTCGAGTTCGAAAGCCATCGCCCGCTATACGAATGGTTCCTGGAGAACCTGCCGGTGCCGGCGAACCCGCGCCAGTACGAATTCAGCCGCCTGAACCTGAACTACACGATCACCAGCAAGCGCAAGCTCAAGCAACTGGTTGACGAGAAGCACGTCAATGGCTGGGACGATCCGCGCATGTCCACGCTGTCGGGCTTCCGCCGCCGTGGCTACACGCCGAAATCGATCCGCAACTTCTGCGAAATGATCGGCACCAACCGTTCCGACGGCGTGGTCGATTTCGGCATGCTCGAATTCAGCATCCGTGACGATCTCGACCACAGCGCCCCGCGCGCCATGTGCGTGCTGCGTCCGCTGAAAGTAGTCATCACCAACTACCCGGAAGGCCAGGTCGAAAACCTCGAACTGCCACGCCATCCGAAAGAAGACATGGGCGTGCGCGCGCTGCCGTTTGCCCGGGAAATCTACATCGATCGTGAAGACTTCATGGAAGAGCCGCCGAAGGGCTACAAGCGCCTGGAACCGGCCGGTGAAGTGCGTCTGCGCGGCAGCTACGTGATCCGCGCCGACGAAGCGATCAAGGACGCCGACGGCAACATCGTCGAACTGCGTTGCTCGTACGACCCGGACACCCTCGGCAAGAACCCGGAAGGGCGCAAGGTCAAAGGCGTGATCCACTGGGTGCCGGCCGCCGCCAGCGTCGAGTGCGAAGTGCGTCTGTACGATCGCCTGTTCCGTTCGCCGAACCCGGAGAAGGCCGAAGACAGCGCCAGCTTCCTCGACAACATCAACCCTGACTCGCTGCAAGTGCTGACCGGTTGTCGCGCTGAGCCATCGCTCGGCAACGCACAGCCGGAAGACCGTTTCCAGTTCGAGCGCGAAGGCTACTTCGTCGCGGACCTGAAGGACTCGAAACCCGGTCAGCCGGTATTCAACCGTACCGTGACCCTGCGTGATTCGTGGGGCCAGTGAGTGAGTCAAGGAACTAACGTGCTAACGATCTACAACACGCTCAGCAAGAGCAAAGAAGTCTTCAAGCCGCTGGATGGCAACAAGGTGCGCATGTACGTCTGCGGGATGACCGTGTACGACTACTGCCACCTTGGCCACGGCCGCAGCATGGTCGCGTTCGACCTCGTGACGCGCTGGCTGCGCTTCAGCGGTTACGACCTGACCTACGTGCGCAACATCACCGACATCGACGACAAGATCATCAATCGCGCGCGCGAGAACGGTGAGTCGTTCGAAGCGCTGACCGAGCGCATGATCGCCGCGATGCACGAAGACGAAGCGCGCCTGAACATCCAGAAGCCGGACATGGAACCGCGCGCCACCGATCACATCGCCGGCATGCACGCGATGATCCAGACCCTGATCGACAAGGGCTACGCTTACGCTCCAGGTAATGGCGACGTGTACTACCGCGTCGCCAAGTTCATGGGCTACGGCAAGCTGTCGCGCAAGAAGATCGAAGATTTGCGCATCGGTGCGCGTATCGAAGTCGACGAGTCGAAGCAAGACCCGCTCGACTTCGTCCTGTGGAAAGCCGCCAAGCCGGGCGAGCCGAGCTGGGAATCGCCATGGGGCGCCGGACGTCCGGGCTGGCACATCGAGTGCTCGGTGATGTCGACCTGCTGCCTCGGCGAGACTTTCGATATTCATGGCGGCGGCAGCGACCTGGAGTTCCCGCACCATGAAAACGAAATCGCCCAGAGCGAAGCGGCCACCGGCAAGACCTACGCCAATGCGTGGATGCATTGCGGGATGATTCGCATCAATGGCGAGAAGATGTCCAAGTCCTTGAACAACTTCTTCACCATCCGCGACGTGCTCGACAAGTACCACCCGGAAGTCGTGCGTTACCTGCTGGTATCGAGCCACTACCGCAGCGCGATCAACTATTCGGAAGATAACCTCAAGGACGCCAAGGGCGCACTGGAGCGTTTCTACCATGCGCTGAAAGGCCTGCCGAGCGTGGCGCCGGCGGGCGGCGAAGCGTTTGTCGAGCGTTTCACCACGGTGATGAACGACGACTTCGGCACCCCGGAAGCCTGCGCCGTGCTGTTCGAGATGGTGCGCGAGATCAACCGTCTGCGTGAGAGCGATCTCGATGCAGCGGCGGGGCTGGCGGCACGTCTGAAAGAACTGGCGAGCGTGTTGGGTGTGTTGCAGTTGGAGGCGGATGACTTTTTGCAGGCGGGCGCTGAAGGGCGGGTCGATGCGGCTGAAGTCGATGCACTGATTGCGGCGCGCCTGGCAGCTCGGGCGGCGAAAGACTGGGCCGAGTCGGACCGGATTCGTGATCAGCTGACGGCGATGGGTGTGGTGCTGGAAGATGGCAAGGGTGGGACTACCTGGCGTCTGGCTGACTGACTCAAAAGCCAAAAGTCAAAAGCCCCTCACCCTAGCCCTCTCCCGGAGGGAGAGGGGACTGACCGAGGTGTCTTTTGCTATACGCCGACCTGAACGATCGAGTCGATTATGGATTCGATGAAGCAAGGTCAGGTCGGCGTATCTCTCGAATATCCCCCAATCGGCTCCCTCTCCTCGGGGAGAGGGCTGGGGTGAGGGGAAGGGGTGTACTCAGTTGCCAATCTGCCGCAATCGCTTATAGAGAGTATTCCGACTAACCCCCAAACGCCGCGCCAGATGCGAGATATTCCCTCCAGCCGCCTTCAACTCCCTGTTCAACGCCTCAACATCATTCAAATCCAGCCCCAGCGGCGCCGCCGTCTCCACCGGCTCCATCTCCAGATCGACAAAAAAATCATCCGGCAAATGCTCCGGCCGCACTGGTTGTTCCTCGGCCATGGCCAGCGCTACCTGCATCACGCTGCTGACCTGACGCAGATTCCCCGGCCACGGATGCTTTTCAAACAGCTCCAATACCTCCGGGCTTAGCCCCGCCCATTGCGTCGGCTCGCGATGTTGCTCCCACAGCCGTTTGAACAGCGCATGCTTGTCACTGCGCTCGCGTAACGGCGGCAGCTCCAAGGTCAGGCCGCCGATGCGGTAGTACAAATCCTCGCGAAAGCGGCCCAGTTGTACCTGCTCGCGCAATGATCGGTTGGTCGCGGAAATGATCCGCAAGTCCACCGGAAACAACTCGCTGCTGCCCACTGGCTGCACGCAGCGCTCCTGCAACACGCGCAACAAACGCGCCTGAGTTGGCAGCGGCATGTCACCGATCTCGTCGAGAAACAGCGTGCCTTTGTCGGCCTTGCGGATCAGGCCGATGCTGCCTTTCTGGTTGGCCCCGGTGAACGCGCCTTTCTCGTAACCGAACAACTCGGACTCGACCAGTTCAGCGGGGATCGCTGCGCAATTCACCGCGATGAATGCCTGTTTGCTCCGCGAGCTGGCCTGGTGCAAGGCTTTGACGAAGACTTCCTTGCCGACGCCGGTCTCACCGTGAATCAGTAATGGAATGTCTTTCTCCAGCAAGCGCTCGGCCTGGCGCACGGCTTTTTCCACACGGCTGTCGCCGAAATGCAGCGTATTGAGGCTGATCGCGCTGGCTGGCGCAGGCTTGTCCTCGGCGACAAACACCCGCGCTTGCACCGGAGCCTGTTTCGGCCGTTTCAGCAAGCACTGGAAACGGTTGCGTCCGGAGGTCTGCAAGGCAAACGGCAGACCCTCGGGCTGATTGATCAACTCCAGCAGCGACACCTTGAACAGGCTTTCAACGCTGACGCGCGACAAACGCACACCGAGCAGATTGTCGGCGCGGCGATTGGCCGACAGCACCTGTCCACTCTCATCGAAAATCAACAGCCCGGCCCACTGGCTGTCGAGGTTGTTCAACCCGGTGTTGAAGGTCAGTTGAAAATGCTGGCCATGGAACAGGTTGAGGATCAGCCGGTTCTCCACGGTCTGGCTCATCATCTTGACCATGCCCAGGGTGTGCGAGGGCGGCAGGTAGCTGTCGCTGGAGACATCGAGCACGGCGATGACCTTGCGCTCGGCGTCGAAAATCGGCGCGGCGGAGCCGGTCATGAAGCGGTTGGCCTTGAGAAAGTGTTCGTCGTGTTCGATGTGCACCGCCTGCTCACAGGCCAGTGCGGTGCCGATCGCATTGGTGCCGCTGCTGCGCTCCATCCAGCTCGCCCCGGCCTGAAAGCCCCGGGCCAGATTCGGCTCGATAAAGCGCTGTGTGCCCCACGAGGTCAGCACTTGGCCCTGATTGTCGGCGAGCATGATCAGGCAGTTGGAGTTGCTGAGGATGTTTTCGTAGTAGGGCAGGACTTCCTGATGCGTTGTCTGCACCAGCGAATGATGGCTGTCGAGCAACCGCGCAATGCCGGCGGCGGGCAATTGATCGAAGGCCGGGGCGCTTTGGTGGTCGAGGCCGAACGCGCGGCAACGTTGCCAGGAGGTCTGGACGATCGCGTCGTGGGACAGCGGCGAAGCAGGTGCGGCCATGGGGCGAGCCTCTGAGTGCAGCGATTTTATTATTGTTATGAACCCGATCTTCAAAACTCCACAAACCCCCTGTGGGAGCGAGCCTGCTCGCGAAAGCGTCGGTTCAGTCAATGGATTCATTGAATGACACACCGCTTTCGCGAGCAGGCTCGCTCCCACAGGGGATCCATTTGCATTGAGGATTGGGCAAAAGCGTGCATAGAGTGTTGTTCACTATTGTTCATTGTCAATCACCCCGACTGTTCAAAAGTGTTCAGCTGTGAACGCCGCATGTCCCCGTAAACACTGCTTCTCAAGACAAATCAAGCACTTGCCATTTCTGGCACGAATGTCGCTCTGTTGCTCCGGTCGCTTGACTCCAAAAATAACAAAGGCCGAGCCATGTCACTCACCCTGGAGCACGTCAGCCGTACCGTCGAGGGCCAGATCTGGATCGACGATGCGTGCCTGAAATTCGAACCCGGATCCTTCAACGTTCTGCTCGGGCGCACGCTGTCCGGCAAGACCAGTCTCATGCGCCTGATGGCCGGCCTCGACAAGCCCGACAGCGGCCGCGTGCTGATGAACGGCGTCGATGTCACCCAGCGCCCGGTGCGGCTGCGCAACGTGTCGATGGTCTATCAGCAGTTCATCAATTACCCGACCATGACGGTATTTGAGAACATCGCCTCGCCACTGCGTCAGGCCGGCATCTCGAAAGAGATCATCCACAGCAAGGTGCAGGAAACCGCACGCATGCTGCGCATCGAGAAGTTCTTGCAGCGCTATCCGCTGGAGCTGTCCGGTGGGCAGCAACAGCGCACGGCCATGGCCCGCGCGCTGGTCAAGGATGCTGAACTGATCCTCTTCGACGAGCCGCTGGTCAACCTCGACTACAAGCTGCGCGAAGAGCTGCGTCAGGAAATGCGCGAGCTGTTCAAGGCCCGCCACACCATCGCCATCTACGCCACCACCGAGCCCAACGAAGCGCTGGCCCTCGGCGGCACCACCACCATCCTGCACGAAGGCCGGGTGATCCAGAGCGGGCCGTCGACCGAGGTCTATCACCAGCCGCAATCGGTGCTCGCTGCTGAACTGTTCTCCGAGCCGCCGATAAACCTGATGCCGGGACGCATTGCCGGCAACGAAGTCAGTTTCGCCAACTTTGTACACTTTCCGTTGAACGTCGATCTGCGCCCGGTGGGCGAGGGCGAGTTCCGCTTCGGCGTGCGCCCCAGCCATATCTCGCTGGTGCCGAGCAACGATGACGATCTCGAACTGGCGGTGACCGTCGAGGTGGCCGAGATCAGCGGCTCGGAAACCTTCCTGCATGTACGCAACGAGCACTTTCTGTTGGTGCTGCACTTGCCGGGGGTTCACGAATACGACGTCGATGCGCCGATCCGCATTTATATCCCGACCCACAAACTGTTCGTTTTCGATGCGCAGGGCCGTCTGGTGCAAGCACCGGGCCGGCGTGTCGCGAGGGTTGCCTGATGGCCGAAATCCGTTTGCAGCACCTCGCCCACAGCTACAGCAAAACCCCGAGCGGCGCCGAGGATTATGCGATCCGCGAGATGGATCACGTCTGGGAGCAGGGCGGCGCCTACGCCTTGCTCGGCCCGTCCGGTTGCGGCAAGTCGACCTTGCTCAACATCATTTCCGGCCTGCTCAGCCCGTCCCAGGGCCATGTGTTGTTCGACGGCAAAGCGGTCAATGACCTGACGCCGGAGAAGCGCAACATCGCCCAGGTTTTCCAGTTTCCGGTGGTCTACGACACCATGACGGTGTTCGACAACCTCGCCTTCCCGCTGCGAAACCAGGGCATGGCCGAGGCGAAAGTGCACAGCAAGGTGCAGGAAATTGCCGAGGTGCTCGACCTGCAGAATCTGCTGAGCAAGAAGGCGCGCAATCTCACCGCCGACGAAAAGCAGAAAGTCTCCATGGGCCGTGGTCTGGTGCGCGATGACGTCTCGGCGATCCTGTTCGATGAGCCGTTGACGGTGATCGACCCGCACCTGAAGTGGAAACTGCGGCGCAAGCTCAAGCAGATCCACGAGCAGTTCAATATCACCATGGTCTACGTCACCCACGATCAGCTCGAAGCCTCGACCTTCGCTGACAAGATCGCGGTGATGTACGGCGGCCAGATCGTCCAGTTCGGCACGCCACGGGAGTTGTTCGAACGGCCGAGCCACACCTTTGTCGGCTATTTCATCGGCAGCCCGGGGATGAATCTGATCGAGGTGCAGCCGCAGCCCGGTGGCGTCGGTTTCGCCTCGACGCACCTGCCGCTGTCCGACGCCTTGCAGCGCCATATCGAGCACGGCCAGTGGAAAAATCTCAAGGTCGGCATCCGCCCCGAGTTCATTCATGTGTGGGACGAGCCATTTGACGACGCGATGCAGGCAAAAGTCGTACACGTCGAAGACCTCGGCACCTACAAAATCATGACCCTCAACCTCGACGGCGCACCGTTGAAGGTGCGTCTGGCTGAAGACAAACCGGTGCCTCAGGGCACGGCTTACATCAGTTTCCCGGCGCAATGGCTGATGGTCTATGCCGATGAATTTCTCCTGGAAGCCAGCGACGAGGAGGTGCAGCCATGAACAAGGTGCAGAACAACAAGGCCTGGTGGCTGGTGCTGCCGGTGTTCCTGCTGGTGGCGTTCAGTGCGGTGATCCCGATGATGACCGTGGTCAACTATTCGGTGCAGGACATCTTCGACCAGTCCAGCCGCTACTTCGTCGGCGCTGACTGGTACAAGCAAGTGCTGCTTGACCCGCGTCTGCATGATTCGCTGCTGCGCCAGTTCATCTATTCGGCCTGCGTGCTGCTGATCGAAATCCCGCTGGGCATCGCCGTCGCGCTGACCATGCCGACCAAGGGCCGCTGGTCTTCGGTGGTGCTGATCATTCTGGCGATACCGCTGCTGATTCCGTGGAACGTGGTCGGCACCATCTGGCAGATCTTCGGCCGCGCCGACATCGGCCTGCTCGGTTCCAGCCTCAACGCGATGGGCATCAGTTACAACTACGCGGCCAACACCATGGACGCCTGGGTGACAGTGCTGGTGATGGACGTCTGGCACTGGACTTCGCTGGTCGCGCTGCTGTGTTTCTCCGGCCTGCGGGCGATTCCCGACGTCTATTACCAGGCCGCGCGCATTGATCGCGCCTCGGCCTGGGCGGTGTTCCGCCACATTCAGTTGCCCAAGCTGAAAAGCGTGCTGCTGATCGCGGTGATGCTGCGCTTCATGGACAGTTTCATGATCTACACCGAGCCTTTCGTGCTCACCGGCGGCGGGCCGGGCAATGCCACGACCTTCTTGAGTCAGACGTTGACGCAGATGGCTGTAGGGCAATTCGACCTCGGTCCGGCAGCGGCGTTTTCGCTAGTGTACTTCCTGATCATCCTGTTGGTGTCCTGGCTGTTCTATACCGCCATGACGCACTCCGACGCCAACCGTTGAGGCCCGGCCATGAGCAAGAGAAAACTTATTCCGTTGCTGGTGTACATCCTGTTCCTGCTGGTGCCGATCTACTGGCTGCTGAACATGTCGTTCAAGAGCAACACCGAAATCCTCGGCGGCCTGACGCTTTTCCCACAGGATTTCACGCTGGCGAACTACAAGGTGATCTTCACTGATCCGAGCTGGTACACCGGCTACTTGAACTCGCTGTATTACGTCAGCCTCAACACGGTGATTTCCCTGAGCGTGGCGTTACCGGCGGCTTACGCGTTTTCACGCTATCGTTTCCTCGGCGACAAGCATCTGTTCTTCTGGCTGCTGACCAACCGCATGGCGCCGCCGGCGGTGTTCTTGCTGCCGTTCTTTCAGTTGTATTCGTCGATCGGTCTTTTCGACACGCATATCGCCGTGGCTTTGGCGCACTGCCTGTTCAACGTGCCGCTGGCGGTGTGGATTCTCGAAGGTTTCATGTCTGGCGTGCCCAAGGAGATCGACGAAACGGCCTACATCGACGGCTACAGTTTCCCCAAGTTTTTCGTGAAGATTTTCATCCCGTTGATCGGTTCCGGTATCGGCGTCACGGCGTTTTTCTGCTTCATGTTTTCCTGGGTCGAGCTGCTGCTGGCGCGCACGCTGACCTCGGTCAACGCCAAGCCGATTGCGGCGGTGATGACGCGCACGGTGTCGGCGTCGGGGATCGATTGGGGCGTGCTGGCAGCGGCGGGGGTGTTGACCATCCTGCCGGGCATGCTGGTGATCTGGTTTGTACGCAACCACGTGGCCAAGGGCTTTGCCCTCGGTCGAGTCTGAGGAGCTGATGATGGAATGGATGAGCTGGACGACACCGACCGCCGCGTTCTTCATCGGCATCGGTCTGATTCTGGTGGGCATGACCACCTGGGAATTGCACTCGCCGAGCATTCTGCGGCGCGGGTTTCTGCCGATTGCCACGACCCGTGGCGATCGCTTGTTTATCGGTCTTCTCGGCAGCGCCTACCTGCATTTGCTGGTAATCGGCGTCACCGACTGGAGCATCTGGGTGGCGTCCGCGTTGTCCCTGGTGTGGCTGTTGGCTGTGATGCGTTGGGGCTAGTCGAATCGTTCGGCAACGCGGCTCCACAACTTAAACAGGAGGTCTCTATGTTCGATAAAAACAATAAGCTGCGACATAGCATTTCATTGGCAGCCATGCTGGCACTCAGCGGTTTGAGCGCATCTGCCTGGGCCGACGCCTACGAAGATGCTGCAAAAAAATGGATCGGCAGCGAGTTCAAGCCCTCGACCCTGACGGCCGAACAGCAGCTCGAAGAACTGAAGTGGTTCATCAAGGCCGCCGAGCCGTTTCGCGGCATGGACATCAAGGTCGTTTCCGAAACCCTGACCACCCACGAATACGAGTCCAAGGTGCTGGCCAAGGCCTTCAGCGAAATCACCGGGATCAAACTCACCCACGACCTGCTGCAGGAAGGCGACGTGGTCGAGAAAATGCAGACGGTGATGCAGTCGGACAAGAACATCTACGACGGCTGGGTCAACGACTCCGACCTGATCGGCACGCACTTTCGCTACGGCAAGACCGAATCGATCACCGACCTGATGGCCAACGAAGGCAAGAATTTCACCTCGCCAACTCTCGACATCAAGGACTTCATCGGCATTTCCTTCACCACCGCGCCCGACGGCAAGATCTATCAGCTGCCCGACCAGCAATTCGCCAACCTGTACTGGTTCCGTGCCGACTGGTTCGAACGCGCCGATCTGAAAGCCAAGTTCAAGGAGAAGTACGGTTACGAGTTGGGCGTGCCAGTGAACTGGTCGGCCTATGAAGACATCGCCAAATTCTTCAGCGAGGACGTCAAGGAAATCGACGGCAAACGCGTCTACGGCCACATGGATTACGGCAAAAAAGACCCGTCGCTGGGCTGGCGCTTCACCGACGCCTGGTTCTCCATGGCCGGTGGCGGCGACAAGGGACTGCCCAACGGCTTGCCGGTGGACGAGTGGGGGATCCGCGTCGAGGACTGCCATCCGGTCGGCTCCAGCGTGACCCGTGGCGGCGACACCAACGGCCCGGCGGCGGTGTTTGCCACCACCAAATACGTCGACTGGCTGAAGAAATATGCGCCACCGGAAGCGGCCGGCATGACCTTCTCCGAGTCTGGCCCGGTGCCCTCGCAGGGCAACATCGCCCAGCAGATTTTCTGGTACACCGCGTTCACCGCCGACATGACCAAACCCGGCCTGCCGGTGGTCAACGCCGACGGCACACCGAAATGGCGCATGGCGCCGTCGCCTAAAGGCCCGTATTGGGAAGAGGGCATGAAGCTCGGCTATCAGGATGTGGGGTCGTGGACGTTCATGAAATCCACGCCTGAGAAACAGAAACTCGCGGCGTGGCTGTACGCGCAGTTCGTGACCTCGAAAACTGTTTCGCTGAAGAAAACCATCGTCGGTCTGACACCTATTCGCGAGTCGGACATCAACTCGCAGGCCATGACCGATCTGGCGCCGAAACTCGGTGGTCTGGTCGAGTTCTATCGCAGCCCGGCCCGCGTGCAATGGTCGCCGACCGGCACCAACGTGCCCGACTATCCACGTCTCGCTCAGCTGTGGTGGAGCCATATCGCCGAAGCCGCCAGCGGCGAAAAAACACCGCAACAAGCGCTCGATGGCCTGGCCAAGGATCAGGACCGCATCATGGAACGCCTCGAGCGCTCCAAGGCCCAGGCCACTTGCGCGCCGAAGATGAACCCGGAACGCGATGCGCAATACTGGTTCGATCAACCGGGCGCACCGAAGCCGAAACTGGCCAACGAGAAGCCGAAGGGTGAAACCGTGAGCTATAGCGAACTGCTGAAATCCTGGGCGGATGCGCGCAAATGATGTTGGAAATGTGAGAAGCGAACGGCACCGGAAGGTGCCGTTTTTTTTGCTGCCGGATCTGCCGCTTTCGCGAGCAGGCTCACTCCCACATTGGAGCGGTGCTACTCAAAATTGGTGGCACCCGAGATCCCTGTGGGAGCGAGCCTGCTCGCGAAAGCGGAGGGTCGGTTAGCATATCCGTCGACTTGTAGGACGCCATCGCGAGCAGGCTCACTCCTGCTGGGTGTGCGATGCACCCGGATGCTATGAGCGACACACACACCTGTGGGAGCGGGCTTGCCCGCGATGACGCTTGCACAAACGCCGGCGATATCGACTTCTGCTACAAACAAAAAACGGCACCCGAAGGTGCCGTTTCCATTCCAGCCAGATCAGCCGAGCAATCAGCCCGCCAGACCCGCCTGCTGTACCAGCACCAGCAATGGCTGCGGGTACACGCCCAGGAAGAATGCGACCAGGGCGATGGCCAGCAGCATCACGCCGCCTGCCTTCTGTTCCCAGTGCAGCTGGGCGTCGTGGCGACGCAGGTTAGGCTCGATCAGGTACAGGGTGACCATCACGCGCAGGTAGTAGAAGACGCCGATGGCGCTGCCCAGTACCAGTGCGCCGACCAGCCACCACTGACGCGTTTCGACGCCGCTGGCGATGATGTAGAACTTGCCGATGAAGCCGGCGGTCAGCGGGATGCCGGCCAGGGACAGCATCATCACGGTCAGCACGGCGGTCAGGTACGGACGGCGCCAGAACAGGCCTCGGTACTCGTACAGCGCGTCAGCGTCGCGGCCGTTGTACGGCGACGACATCAGGGTGATCACGCCGAACGCGCCGAGGCTGGTGATGACATAAGTCACCAGATAGACGCCGATGGCTTCCACCGCCAGACCCTTGCTCGCCACCAGCGCGATCAGCAGATAGCCGAAGTGCGCAATCGACGAGTAACCGAGCAGACGCTTGAGGTTGCTCTGGGTCAGGGCCAGCAGGTTACCGAACAGGATCGAGGCGACCGCGATCACGCTCAGCACATCGCTCAGCACGCCACTGCTGGCGGCAGGGGAGAGCTGGAACAGACGCACCATCACCGCAAACACTGCGACCTTCGAAGCGGTAGCGAGGAACGCCGCCACCGGTGCCGGAGCACCTTCGTAGACGTCCGGCGTCCACAGGTGAAACGGTACCAGCGACAGCTTGAACGCCAGACCGATGAGCATCATGCCCAGGCCCAGTTGCGCCAGCGGGCTTGGCAGGCCGGTCGCGGCCAGGGCCTGACCAATGCCGACGAAGCTCAGCGAACCGGCGTCGGCGTAGAGCAGCGCCATACCGAACAGCAGGAACGCAGAACCGGCGGCCGACAGCACCATGTACTTGATGCCGGCTTCCAGCGAACGCTTGTTGAAGAAGGCGTAAGCCACCAGACCGTAGACCGGTACCGAGAGCAGTTCCAGACCGATGAACAAACCGGCCAGGTGCTGCGCACTGACCAGAACCAGACCACCGGCGGCGGCCATCAGGATCAGCAGGTACAGTTCTTCGCGGTTGCCCGGGTAGCCCGAACCGCCATCACCCAGATAAGCGTGGGCGAGGGTGACGCAGGCGAGGGTGGCGACCAGGATCATCGCCATGTACAGGCAGGCGAAGGCATCGATTTGCAGCAATGGGGTCACGGCCAGAGGCGCGACTTTCAACGCAGGCAGGATCGACAGCAGGGCCAGGTTCAGACCCGCCACCGAAATCAGGAAGGTCTGCGAGTGGTTGCGGCGCCAGGCGATTGCCAGCATCACCACGATAATGGTGAGGCTGGTGATCAACAGTGGCGCAAGCGCAATAAAGTGTTGAATCGTGAATTCCATAGCGCTCTTACCGGGCCGAAGCGAGTTGAGAGAAGGCGGTGCCGAGCCACTGCTGCACGCCATGCATGGTGGCGGCAGAGGTGTCGAGGAACGGTTGCGGGTAGACGCCGAGGTAAATCAGCAATACCGCCAGACCGAGCACCATGATCAGTTCGCGCGCATCCATGCCGTGCAGCACCGCGTCGGATTTCGACGGGCCGAAGTAGGCACGGTGGATCATGATCAGCGAGTAGACCGAACCGAACACCAGACCGGACGTGGCAATCGCCGTGACCCATGGAGCGCTGGCGAAGGAGCCGATCAGGATCAGGAATTCGCCGACAAAGTTACCGGTGCCCGGCAAGCCCAGCGACGCCGCAGCGAAGAACAGGCTGATCGCCGGCAGGTAAGCGATACGCGACCACAGACCGCCCATCTCACGCATGTCACGAGTGTGCAGACGCTCGTACAACTGACCGCTGAGGATAAACAGCGCCGCTGCCGACAGACCGTGCGCCAGCATCTGGATCACTGCACCTTGCAGCGCCAGTTGGCTGCCGGAGTAGATGCCGATCAACACGAAGCCCATGTGGGAAACGGAAGAGAAGGCAATCAGACGCTTGATGTCGGTTTGTGCGAACGCGAGGAACGCGCCGTAGAAGATCCCGATCAGACCGAGGCTCATGGCGATCGGCGCGAACTCCGCCGAAGCGTTCGGGAACAGCGGCAGGGCGAAACGCAGCAGACCGTAGGCCGCAGTTTTCAGCAGGATACCGGCGAGGTCGACGGAACCGGCAGTCGGTGCCTGGGCGTGAGCGTCAGGCAGCCAGGAGTGGAACGGTACGACGGGCAGCTTGACCGCGAAAGCGATGAAGAAGCCGAGCATCAGAATGTACTCGGTGGTCATCGACATCTTGGTTTTCAACAGGTCGGCGTAGTTGAAGGTGATCACGCCGGTATTGTTGAAGTTGACCAGCACCAGACCGAGGATCGCCACCAGCATGATCAGGCCGGACGCCTGAGTGAAGATGAAGAACTTGGTCGCCGCGTAGATCCGGGTTTTCTTGCCGTCCGAAGAACTGTGACCCCAGAGCGCGATGAGGAAGTACATCGGCACCAGCATCATTTCCCAGAAGAAGAAGAACATGAACAGGTCGAGGGCGAGGAACACGCCGACCACACCGCCCAGGATCCACATCAGGTTGAGGTGGAAGAAGCCAACGTGACGTTGAATCTCTTTCCACGAGCAGAGTACCGAGAGGATACCCAGCAGGCCGGTCAGCAGGATCATCAACAGCGACAGGCCGTCGAGGGCCAGGTGCACGTTGATGCCGAAACGCTGGATCCAGACATGCTTGAACTCAAGCGCCCAGGTCGGATCGGCGCCCGGCGCCGGTGCGAATGAATAGTCACCGTGGGCCCACAGCCAGAGGCCGAGCGCGAGTTCCAGGGTCATGGTCAACAGCGCAATCCAGCGCGGGAGGGTAGCGCCGAAGCGCTCACCCATCCAGCACAGCAGGCCGCCGATGAAGGGGATCAGGATTAGCCAAGGCAGAATCATGACGGGCTCGTTTCCTTTCGCAAATTCGCAAGGTTCATATCAGACCGCTACCAGCACGATGGCGCCGATCACCAGCACGGCACCAGCAGCCATCGAGGCGGCGTACCAACGCAGTTGACCGGTCTCGGTGCGGCTCAGGGCAGTGTGACCACCCTTGGCCATACGCGGGATCAGACCGATGGTCTGGTCGAGCGGGTCTTTGCGCAGTACATGGCTGATCGCAAGGTACGGCTTGACGAACAGTTTGTCGTAGATCCAGTCGAAGCCCCAGGCAGCGAACCACCAGGCCGAAAGGAAACGGCCGATGCCGCTGTTGGCGATCGCCGTGACGAAGCGACGCTTGCCAAGGAACAGCAGCGCTGCCAGCAGGATACCGGCCAGGGCGATGGCGCCCGAGGCGATTTCCAGACTGTGCTTGGCTTCGCCACCAGCATGGCCAACGCTTTGCGGCAGTACGCCGTGCAGCGGTGGCACGATCATCGCGCCGACGAAAGTCGACAGCACGATCAACACCGACAGTGGCAGCCAGTGGGCAATGCCGTGGCCGGCGTGGGCTTCGGTCTTGGCTTCACCGTGGAACGCGATGAAAATCAGGCGGAAGGTGTACAGCGACGTCATGAACGCACCGACCAGACCTGCGTAAAGCAGACCCTGGTTACCGCTGGCGAACGCTTCCCAGAGGATTTCGTCCTTTGAGTAGAAGCCTGCGGTAACCAGTGGCAGAGCGGCCAGTGCAGCACCGCCGACGATGAAGCTGGCGTAGGCCAGTGGCAATTTTTTCCACAGACCGCCCATCTTGAAGATGTTCTGCTCGTGGTGGCAGGCAACGATCACCGCACCGGAAGCAAGGAACAGCAGGGCCTTGAAGAAGGCGTGGGTCATCAGGTGGAAGATCGCGCCTTCCCAGGCGCCAACGCCCAGCGCCAGGAACATGTAGCCGATCTGGCTCATGGTCGAGTAGGCGAGGATACGTTTGATGTCGGTCTGCACCAGCGCGGCAAAACCGGCCAGTACCAGGGTCACGCCACCGACGATGCCGACGAGGTGCAGGATGTCCGGCGCCAAGGCAAACAGACCATGGGTACGGGCGATCAGGTAGACACCGGCGGTGACCATGGTCGCGGCGTGGATCAGTGCCGAAACCGGGGTAGGGCCGGCCATCGCATCCGCGAGCCAGGTTTGCAGCGGCAGTTGCGCCGATTTACCGACAGCACCACCGAGCAGCATCAGGGTTGCCAGAACGATCCAGAAGTCGCCGACCTTGAAGTGCTCCGGCGCACGTACCAGCAGTTCCTGGACGTTCAGCGTGCCCAGTTGCTGGAACAGGATGAACAGGCCGATGGCCATGAACACGTCGCCGATGCGGGTGACGATGAACGCCTTGAGTGCCGCGTTACCGTTGTTGCGGTTGCTGTAGTAGAAACCGATCAACAGGTACGAGCACAGGCCCACGCCTTCCCAGCCGAAGTAGATGAACAGCAGGTTATCGCCGAGGATCAGAAACAGCATGCTGGCGATGAACAGGTTGGTGTACGAGAAGAAGCGCGAGTAACCGTCTTCGCCACGCATGTACCAGGACGCGAACAGGTGGATCAGGAAGCCGACGCCGACGACCACGCCGAGCATGGTCACCGACAGGCCATCCAGGTACAGCGCGAAGTTCGGCTGGAAGCCTTCCACCGACATCCAGCGCCACAGCACCTGGGTGTACACGCCACCCTCCGGCGGTGCGACGTTGAATTGCCAGATCACGTAAGCGGTGACGATGGCCGACAGGCCGATCGAACCGACACCGATCAGCGCCGAGAGGTTTTCCGAGAAGCGGCCGCGCGAGAACGACAGCAACAGGAACCCGATCAGAGGGAATACGAAAGTCAGAAAGAGTAGGTTCATCCGCGCATCTCACTGGCAGCGTCGATATCGAGCGTGTGGAAGCGGCGATACAGTTGCAGCAGGATCGCCAGGCCAATACTGGCCTCGGCCGCTGCAAGGCTGATCACCAGGATGAACATGATCTGTCCATCCGGCTGCGCCCAGCGGGCGCCCGCGACGATGAAGGCCAGGGCAGAGGCGTTCATCATCACTTCCAGACTCATCAACACGAACAAAATGTTGCGGCGGACCATCAGGCCGACCAGACCAAGGCAGAACAGGATGCCGGCGACGGCTAAACCATGTTCGAGAGGGATAGCAGGCATGTCTTACTCCTTCGCCTCGTTACGGCCCAAATGGAACGCCGTGACGGCTGCGGCGAGCAGCAGCATCGAGGCGAGTTCGACCACCAGCAGATACGGGCCGAACAGGCTGATGCCCACGGCTTTCGCGTCTACGGTGGTGTGGCCGATGGCCTGGCCGCTCTGGTGAGCGAACAGCACATACAGCAGTTCGGCCAGCAGCAGCGCGGCAAGAATCACCGGTCCTGCCCAGATGCCGGGCTTGAGCCAGGTGCGTTCCTGCTGCACCGAGGCGGGACCGAGGTTGAGCATCATCACCACGAACACGAACAGCACCATGATGGCGCCGGCGTAGGCGATCACTTCCAGCACGCCGGCGAAGGGCGCGCCGAGGGCGAAGAAGGTCATGGCCACGGCGATCAACGAGATGATCAGGTAGAGCAGGGCGTGCACAGGGTTGGTGTTGGTGACCACACGCAGCGTGGACACCACAGCAATACCCGATGCGAAATAGAAAGCGAATTCCATCGTTCTTCCTTAAGGCAGCAAGCTCTTCACGTTGATCGGTTCGGCTTCGTTCTGCGCAGCGCCTTTCGGCTTGCCAGCGATTGCCATACCTGCAACACGATAGAAGTTGTAATCAGGGTTTTTGCCGGGGCCGGAGATCAAAAGATCTTCTTTCTCGTACACCAGGTCCTGACGTTTGAACTCGGCCATCTCGAAATCCGGGGTCAGCTGGATCGCGGTGGTCGGGCAGGCTTCCTCGCAGAGACCGCAGAAAATGCAGCGCGAGAAGTTGATCCGGAAGAAGTCCGGGTACCAGCGACCGTCTTCGGTTTCAGCTTTCTGCAGCGAGATGCAACCCACCGGGCAAGCCACGGCGCACAGGTTGCAGGCCACGCAGCGTTCTTCGCCATCGGGGTCGCGGGTCAGGACGATGCGGCCACGGTAGCGCGGCGGCAGGTAGACCTGCTCCTCGGGGTATTGCAGGGTGTCGCGCTTGCGAAAGCCATGGCCGAAGACCATGACCAGGCTGCGCAACTGGGTACCGGTACCCTTAACGATGTCGCCAATATATTTGAACATGGGTCAAATCCTCACTGAACCGCAACCGCAGGCGTGTTCATCAACACAACCGCAGCGGTCACCAGCAAATTGATCAGGGTCAGTGGCAGGCAGAATTTCCAGCTGAAATCCATCACCTGGTCATAACGCGGACGCGGGATGGAAGCGCGCAGCAGGATGAACAGCATGATGAAGAACGCGGTCTTCAGTGCGAACCAGACGAAGGACAGTTGCGGCAGGATGCCGAACGGACCATGCCAGCCACCGAAGAACAGGGTGACCAGCAGCGCCGAGATCAGGATGATGCCGATGTATTCACCGACGAAGAACATGCCCCATTTCATACCGGCGTATTCAATGTGGTAACCGTCGGCCAGTTCCTGTTCCGCTTCCGGCTGGTCGAACGGGTGACGGTGAGTCACGGCGACGCCAGCGATGAAGAAGGTACAGAAACCGAAGAACTGCGGAATGATGAACCACAGGTTCTGCGCCTGGTACTCGACGATGTCGCGCATGTTGAACGAGCCGACCTGGACCACGATGCCCATCAGGGCCAGGCCCATGAACACTTCGTAGGACACGGTCTGCGCCGAGGCACGCAAGCTGCCGAGCAGGGCGAACTTGTTGTTGCTCGACCAGCCGGCGAACAGCACCGCGTAGACCGACAGACCGGCCATGGCGAAGAAGAACAGCAGGCCGATGTTCAGATCCGCCACGCCCCAGGTCGGGGTGATCGGGATGATCGCAAAGGCGATCAGCAGGGCGGACATGGCCACCACCGGCGCCAGGGTGAAGATCACCTTGTCGGCGAACGGCGGGGTCCAGTCTTCCTTGAAGAACATCTTCAGCATGTCGGCGGCGATCTGGAACATGCCGAACGGGCCAACACGGTTCGGACCGTAACGGTCCTGCCACCAGCCCAGCAGGCGACGTTCGACAAAGCTGAGCAAGGCGCCTGCGACCACCACGGCCAGCAGGATCACGATGGCTTTGATGACCGTCAGGATCACATCGATCACTTCAGGGGTGAACCAGGTCATTGCGCTGCCTCCTGCAGACCGTCGACGGACACGCCGGCGAATGCCGGTGGAATGCCGGCGATGCCCGCAGGCAATGCCACCAGACCGGCGCCCAGTTCTTCATTGATGCGCAGCGGCAGACGCAATGTCTGGCCGGCCACGTTCAGGCTCAGCAGGGCACCGTCGTTGACGCCGAGGCGATCCGCTTCGGATTTCGCCAGCGCGACGTAAGGTGCCGGGATGCGTTCCTGTACCGGGGCGGCTTTCGAAGAGTTTTCTTCGCTGCCGAACAGGTGGAAGAACGGCACGGCTTGCCAGGTACCCGGCGCCGGGTTGAACGCACGCGGCGCAGCGGCGAACCAGTTCAGCGAATCACCGGTGCTTTCGATCAGGCGTGTGCCCGGGTCGCCAGCACGCAGATGACCACCGACTTCGTCCTGGAACTTGTTCCACGCTTGTGGCGAGTTCCAGCCCGGCGACCATGCGAATGGCACCTGCTGACGCGGTTCGGCGGAGCCCGAGTAACCTTCCATGGAGAAGGCGAACGCGGTGTCCTGGTCTTGCGGGGTGCGTGGTTCGTGAACGCTGATGTCGGCGCGCATGGCGGTGCGACCGGAATAACGCAGCGGCTCACGGGCCAGTTTCAGACCCTTGATGCGGAAAGCCGCCGACGGTGCAGCATCGACGATGCGCGCCAGTTGCGCGGTGCTCGAGGCAACGGCAGCGGTGACGTGGTCGAGTTGCGTCCAGTCGATCGGCTGGTTCAGCAGGGTCGCGCGCAGGGCGTGCAGCCAGCGCCAGCCTTCGTGCACCAGAATGCTCGCGTCCAGGTATTGCGGATCGAAAACCTGGAAGAAGCGCTGGGCGCGGCCTTCCTGGCTGACCAGCGTACCGTCGCCCTCGGCGAAGCTCGCCGCTGGCAGAACCAGGTGCGCGCGATCGGTGGTGGCGGTTTTCTGATGGTCAGCGACGATCACTACTTTTGCAGCGTTCAGTGCGGCATCGACCTTGGCTTTGGCGGTGCGGGTGTACAGATCGTTTTCCAGCACGACGATCGCGTCGGCCTTGCCATCGATGACCGCTTGCAGCGCGGCGTCGACCGATTCGCCACCGAGCATGGCCAGACCGAGGCTGTTGGCTTCCGGCACGATCAGGCTGATCGAACCGTTCTTCTCGCGCAGCTTCAGGGCCTTGGCGATGTTCGCGGCAGCTTCGATCAAGGCTTTGGAGCCCAGCGAAGTACCGGCGATGATCAGCGGACGCTTGGCGGCGAGCAGGGCATCGGCGATGCGCTGCGCCAGTTCCAGGGCTTCGGTGTCCAGACCTTCAACGGCCGGGGCACTGGCATCCAGAGCATGCGCAACGGCGAAACCGATGCGCGCCAGATCGTCGGGAGCTGCGTGTACGCATTCTTCAGCGACGTCGTCGAGCTTGGTTTCGGCGAGGCTGGCGATGAACAGCGGGTTCAGCGCGTGCTGGCCGATGTTCTTCACCGCCGCGTCGAGCCAAGGCTGGACGCGCATGGCTTCGGCCATGTCTTCAGCCTTGCCCTTGACCGACTGACGCAGAGCCAGCGCCATACGCGCGGCGGTCTGGGTCAGGTCTTCGCCGAGGACGAAAATCGCGTCGTGGTCTTCGATGTCGCGCATGTTCGGCACTGGCAGCGGGCTGTCGTTCAGCACCTGCAGGACCAGACGGATGCGCTCCAGCTCGGAGGCTTCGATACCCGAATAGAAGTGCTCGGCACCAACCAGTTCGCACAACGCGTAGTTGCTTTCGAGGCTGGCACGCGGCGAACCGATGCCGACGATGTTGCGTCCGCGCAGCAGGTCAGCGGCTTTGTCCAGCGCAGCGTCGAGGCCGAGCTTGGTGCCATCGGCCAGCAGCGGCTGACGTGGACGGTCAGTGCGGTTGACGTAGCCGTAGCCGAAACGGCCACGGTCGCAGAGGAAGTACTGGTTCACCGAACCGTTGAAACGGTTTTCGATACGACGCAGTTCACCGTAACGCTCGCCCGGGGAGATGTTGCAACCGCTCGAGCAGCCATGGCAGATGCTCGGGGCGAACTGCATGTCCCACTTGCGGTTGTAGCGCTCGGAGTGAGTCTTGTCGGTGAACACACCGGTCGGGCAGACCTCGGTGAGGTTGCCGGAGAACTCGCTTTCGAGGGTGCCGTCTTCAACACGACCGAAGTACACGTTGTCGTGGGCGCCAAACACACCGAGGTCGGTGCCGCCGGCGTAGTCCTTGTAGAAACGCACGCAGCGGTAGCAAGCGATGCAGCGGTTCATTTCGTGGGAAATGAACGGGCCGAGTTGCTGGTTCTGGTGGGTGCGTTTGCTGAAGCGATAACGGCGCTCGTTGTGGCCGGTCATCACTGTCATGTCTTGCAGGTGGCAGTGACCGCCTTCCTCGCACACCGGGCAGTCGTGCGGGTGGTTGGTCATCAGCCATTCGACAACACTGGCGCGGAACGCCTTGGATTCTTCATCGTCGATGGAGATCCAGGTGTTGTCGGTGGCGGGGGTCATGCAGGACATGACGATACGACCACGGGTGTCGTTCTCGTCGGTGTACTGCTTGACCGCGCACTGGCGGCAGGCCCCGACGCTACCAAGCGCGGGGTGCCAGCAGAAATATGGAATGTCGAGGCCCAGCGACAGACATGCCTGTAACAGGTTGTCTGCCCCGTCGACTTCGAGCGCTTTGCCGTCTACGTGGATAGTGGCCATGGTTCAAAGGTCTTCGTTGGCCCGGTGTCAGCGGGCGTGGCTAATGGAATCTTGTTATGCGTCCGAATCCAAACAGCCCCGAAGGGCGTCATCGGACGAAAGGCGAAGGGCACGAACCCTTCGCCTTTTTAAGCGTTTACGCGCCGACTACGATCGGCCTTGCCAGAGGCGGGACGGCGGCGCTGACTGGCGCGATACCGGCTTCGAACTCTGGACGGAAGTATTTGATGGCGCTGCCCAATGGCTCCACGGCACCCGGTGCGTGAGCACAGAAGGTCTTGCCCGGGCCGAGGAAACCGACCAGACCCAGCAGGGTCTCGATGTCGCCCGGCTGGCCCTTGCCCTGTTCGATGGCCATCAGGAGCTTGACGCTCCATGGCAGACCATCGCGGCACGGGGTGCAGAAACCGCAGGATTCGCGAGCGAAGAACTGCTCCATGTTGCGCAGCAGCGAGACCATGTTGACGCTGTCATCCACCGCCATCGCCAGACCGGTACCCATACGGGTGCCCACTTTGGCGATGCCGCCGGCGTACATTTGTGCGTCGAGGTGCTCGGGCAGGAGGAAACCGGTACCGGCACCGCCTGGCTGCCAGGCCTTGAGCTTGAAGCCGTCGCGCATGCCGCCGGCGTAGTCTTCGAACAGTTCACGACCGGTGACGCCGAAGGGCAGTTCCCACAGGCCCGGGTTCTTGACCTTGCCGGAGAAGCCCATGAGCTTGGTGCCCATGTCTTCGGAACCTTCGCGGGCCAACGATTTGTACCAGTCAACGCCGTCGGCAATGATCGCCGGCACGTTGCACAGGGTTTCGACGTTGTTCACGCAGGTCGGCTTGCCCCACACGCCGACGGCGGCGGGGAAGGGCGGCTTGGAGCGCGGGTTGGCGCGGCGGCCTTCGAGGGAGTTGATCAGTGCGGTTTCTTCACCGCAGATGTAACGTCCGGCGCCGGTGTGGACGAACAGCTCGAAATCGAAACCCGAACCGAGAATGTTCTTGCCCAGCAGGCCGGCCGCCTTGGCTTCTTCTACAGCACGGTTGAGGTGCTTGGCGGCGGTGGTGTATTCGCCGCGCAGGAAGATGTAGCCACGGTAGGTTTTCAGCGCGCGGGCACTGATCAGCATGCCTTCGATCAGCAGATGGGGCAGTTGCTCCATCAGCATGCGGTCTTTCCAGGTGTTCGGCTCCATTTCATCCGCGTTGCACAGCAGGTAGCGGATGTTGATGGATTCGTCCTTGGGCATCAGGCCCCACTTCACGCCAGTGGGGAAGCCGGCGCCGCCGCGACCCTTGAGGCCAGCGTCTTTGACGGTCTGGACGATCGCGTCCTGATCCATCTCGGCGAAGGCTTTGCGCGCAGCGGCGTAACCATTCTTGGCCTGGTACTCGTCGAGCCACACGGCTTCGCCGTCATCACGCAGACGCCAGGTCAGCGGGTGTGTCTCGGCCGAGCGCTGGATGCGGTTGGCTGGACCAAAAGATGTCAGGGTCATACGTAGCCCTCGAGCAGTTTGGCCACGCCAGCAGGCTGCACGTCGCCAAAGGTGTCGTCGTCGATCATCAGCGCCGGTGCCTTGTCGCAGTTGCCGAGGCAGCAGACGGGCAGCAGGGTGAAACGACCGTCGGCGGTGGTCTGACCCAGGCCGATGCCCAGATTGTTCTGGATTTCGCTGACCACCGACTCATGGCCACCGATGTAGCAGACCATGCTGTCGCAGACGCGAATGATGTGGCGGCCGACCGGTTGACGGAAGATCTGGCTGTAGAACGTCGCCACGCCTTCAACGTCGCTGGCCGGGATGCCGAGGATCTCGCCGATCGCGTACAGGGCGCCATCCGGCACCCAGCCGCGTTCCTTCTGAACGATCTTCAGGGCTTCGATCGACGCCGCGCGCGGGTCTTCGTAGTGATGCAGCTCGTGCTCGATGGCCGAGCGCTCGGTTTCACTCAAAGTGAAACGGTCTGTCTGGATAAGCGTGCTGTTCATGCTTAGCGGTCCACGTCGGCCATAACGAAGTCGATACTACCCAGGTACGCAATCAAGTCCGCGACCATGCTGCCTTTGATCACCGAAGGGATCTGTTGCAGATGCGGGAAGCTTGGAGTACGGATCCGGGTACGGTAGCTCATGGTGCCGCCGTCGCTCGTCAGGTAATAACTGTTGATGCCCTTGGTCGCTTCGATCATCTGGAAGGATTCGTTGGCCGGCATGACCGGGCCCCACGAAACCTGCAGGAAGTGCGTGATCAGGGTTTCGATGTGCTGCAGCGTGCGCTCTTTCGGCGGCGGCGTGGTCAGCGGGTGATCCGCCTTGTACGGGCCTTCCGGCATGTTGCGCATGCATTGATCGATGATCTTGATGCTCTGGCGCATCTCTTCGACGCGAACCATGCAGCGGTCGTAGGCATCGCCGTTGACGGCCAGCGGCACTTCGAATTCGAAGTTCTCGTAGCCCGAGTACGGACGCGCTTTACGCAGGTCGAAATCGCAACCGGTCGAACGCAGGCCGGCACCGGTAACGCCCCATTCCAGGGCCTCTTTGGTGTTGTAGGCGGCAACGCCGATGGTACGACCCTTGAGGATGCTGTTCTGCAGGGCGGCCTTGGTGTATTCGTCCAGACGCTTGGGCATCCACTCGACGAAATCCTTGACCAGTTTTTCCCAGCCGCGCGGCAGGTCGTGGGCGACGCCGCCGATGCGGTACCAGGCCGGGTGCAGACGGAAACCGGTAATCGCCTCGATCACCGTGTACGCCTTCTGGCGGTCGGTGAAGGTGAAGAACACCGGGGTCATGGCGCCGACGTCCTGGATGTAGGTACCCAGGAAGAGCAGGTGACTGGTGATCCGGAAGAACTCGGCCATCATGATGCGGATGACGTCGACTTTCTGCGGCACCTTGATGCCGGCCAGCTTCTCGACCGAGAGCACGTACGGCAGGTTGTTCATCACGCCGCCGAGGTAGTCGATGCGGTCGGTGTACGGGATGTAGCTGTGCCAGGACTGACGCTCGCCCATCTTCTCGGCGCCACGGTGGTGGTAACCGATGTCCGGGACGCAATCGACGATCTCTTCGCCGTCCAGCTGCAGGATGATGCGGAACGCACCGTGCGCCGAAGGGTGGTTCGGGCCCAGGTTGAGGAACATGTAGTCCTCGTTGGCACCGGAACGCTTCATGCCCCAGTCTTCCGGACGGAAGCGCGCGGCTTCCTCTTCCAGCTGCTGCTTGGCTAGGTTGAGGCTGTACGGATCGAATTCGGTGGCGCGCGCCGGGAAGTCCTTGCGCAGCGGGTGACCTTCCCAGGTCGGCGGCATCATGATGCGCGACAGGTGCGGGTGGCCTTTGAAGTCGATGCCGAACATGTCCCAGACTTCGCGCTCGTACCAGTTGGCGTTCGGCCAGATGCTGGTGACGGAAGGCATGCTGAGGTCGCCTTCGGACAAGGCCACCTTGATCATCACGTCACTATTACGCTCCAGCGACATGAGGTGATAGAACACGGTGAAATCGGCGCCGGTCGGCAGCCCTTGACGCTTGGTGCGCAGACGCTCGTCCACGCCGTGCAGGTCATAGAGCATGACGTACGGCTTGGGCAGGTTGCGCAGGAAAGTCAGGACTTCAACCAGTCTGGCACGGGCCACCCACAGCACCGGCATGCCGGTGCGGGTTGCCTGCGCGGTGAACGCTTCGGCGCCAAAACGGTTGTTCAGTTCGACGACCACATCCTGGTCGTCTGCCTTGTAAGGCGGGATGTACAGAGCACTGCCTGTAGTCATGGTTATTTTTTCGCTTTCGGTCAACGTAAAGAATGAAGCCAGCTTCTCGTTACTTGGAACAGAACTGGATCAGACTTCGTCAGGGCTGCGCAGATTGGTGACTGCGATTCGCTGTTCGCGGCGCTGTTCCTTCTGCGATGGCATGTCGGCGCGGTACACGCCTTGATCACCAACGACCCAGGAAAGCGGACGACGCTCCTGTCCAATCGATTCCTGCAACAGCATCAAGCCTTGCAGAAATGCTTCCGGACGGGGCGGGCAGCCAGGTACGTAGACGTCCACGGGCAGGAACTTGTCCACCCCTTGAACCACGGAGTAGATGTCGTACATGCCGCCGGAGTTGGCGCACGAACCCATGGAGATAACCCATTTCGGTTCGAGCATTTGCTCGTAGAGACGCTGGATGATCGGCGCCATCTTGATGAAGCAGGTACCGGCGATAACCATGAAGTCGGCCTGACGCGGCGAGGCCCGGATCACTTCGGCGCCAAAGCGCGCGATGTCGTGGGGCGCCGTGAAGGCGGTGGTCATTTCCACGTAGCAGCACGACAGGCCGAAGTTGTACGGCCACAGGGAGTTCTTACGCCCCCAGTTGACCGCGCCACTCAGCACGTCTTCCAGCTTGCCCATGAAAATGTTTTTGTGGACTTGATCTTCTAACGGATCGGCAACGGTTTCCCGCTGGCCAATCGGATACTGCTCGTTAGGAGCATCGGGGTCGATCCTGGTGAGATTGTATTGCATTGCCAAAGCCTCATTGTTTCAGCTTCGCCTGCCGCTTGCGACGAGCTTCCGGAGCCCAGTCAAGGGCGCCCACTCGGAACAGGTAGACAAGACCTGCCAACAGAATTGCTATGAAAACGAGAGCTTCGACGAATCCGGTCCAGCCGCTTTCGCGGACGGACACAGACCATGCAAAGAGAAAGAGGGCTTCGATATCGAAGATCACGAAGAGCATCGCGACCAGATAGAATTTGGCTGAGAGCCGCAAGCGGGCGCCACCGGTAGGTAGCATGCCCGACTCGAACGGTTCGTTTTTGCTGCGACCCCAGGCTTTTGACCCGAGGAGGCTGGAGACGCCAAGCATGAAGGCACACAGGCCGACGACACCCAGAAGGAAAATGGCAAAGCCCCAGTTGTGGGCCATGAGTCCTGTCGCTTCGGGCATGCTGGTAATCCTTAACAGAGAGCAAAGGTCTCTGAGCTTGATAAAGAAATAAGGCAGTGACGATATGTCGCAGCAATCAATCGGGCTGATTTTATGGCTAAACACCCGGCAAGTAAAATTCCAAAGGCGAAATTATTTACCGGATTAAGGACATAGCGTCTCCTGAAGGCGCTGCGGCCCATGCGTTGCGGGCATTAGCCGGGTTTCCATCAATTATGTTTTGTAGAGTTTGTAACGAACATAGTTGCGGCTAAATGATAATTGATATCGTTTGGCGTGGTTTTGTAACTGTTTAACGAGTGAGTGGCTGGGAAGTTGTCTTACTTGCGCGTTACTGCAAGTAGCGAAGCCTACCGTTTTAACGGAAATTTCTGACGCTTGTAGCGCTTCAGATCAATGCTTCGTCTCGCGGCTGACGGTAGCCCTGTGGGAGCGAGCCTGCTCGCGAAAGCGAAGGATCAGCCTCCAGATGTGCAAGCTGACTTATCGCCTTCGCGAGCAGGCTCGCTCCCACAGGGGATTTGTAGTGTCTTTGAGATTCCAACAGGCAAAAAAACGCCCCGATCCAGTCGGGGCGTCAGTTTTGCGGCTCTGCGGTTAGCTTTTTATTCGATCCGCAAAGGCCGTTTGCTCAGGTGAGGCCGAATCAGTGGAACTGTTCTTCTTCGGTCGAACCGGTCAGCGCGGTCACCGAGGACGAGCCGCCCTGGATCACGGTGGTCATGTCGTCGAAGTAGCCAGTGCCCACTTCCTGCTGGTGCGCAACGAAGGTGTAACCCTTGGCGGCGTCAGCGAATTCCTGCTCTTGCAGCTTCACGTAGGCAGTCATGTCGTTGCGGGCGTAGTCGTGCGCCAGGTTGAACATGCTGTGCCACATGTTGTGAATG
Organism: Pseudomonas sp. Sample_21; assembly: GCF_004307525.1. NCBI lineage: Bacteria > Pseudomonadati > Pseudomonadota > Gammaproteobacteria > Pseudomonadales > Pseudomonadaceae > Pseudomonas > Pseudomonas sp. Sample_21. The sequence continues at coordinate 28,436 of NZ_RCNZ01000115.1, forward strand.
CCGGCCAGGGTGATGAACTGGTGCTTGTAGCCCATGGCGGACAGTTCGCGCTGGAATTTGGCGATGGTCGCGTCGTCCAGGTTCTTCTTCCAGTTGAAGGAAGGCGAGCAGTTGTACGACAGCAGCTGGTCCGGGTATTCCTTCTTGATCGCTTCAGCGAAGCGACGGGCTTCTTCCAGATCCGGTTTGGCGGTTTCGCACCAGATCAGATCGGCATACGGCGCGTAAGCCAGGCCACGGGCGATCGCTTGATCCAGGCCGGCACGTACCTTGTAGAAACCTTCCTGAGTACGCTCGCCGGTCACGAATGGCTGATCGTACGGGTCGCAGTCGGAAGTCAGCAGGTCAGCCGCGTTGGCGTCGGTGCGGGCCAGAATGATGGTCGGCGTGCCGGCAACGTCAGCGGCCAGACGGGCAGCGGTCAGCTTCTGCACGGCTTCCTGGGTTGGCACCAGAACCTTGCCGCCCATGTGGCCGCATTTCTTCACCGAAGCCAGTTGGTCTTCGAAGTGAACGCCAGCGGCGCCTGCTTCGATCATGCTCTTCATCAGCTCGTAGGCGTTGAGTACGCCGCCGAAACCGGCTTCAGCGTCGGCCACGATTGGCGCGAAGTAGTCGATGTAGCCGTCGTCGCCCGGGTTTTTGCCGGCTTTCCACTGGATCTGGTCAGCGCGACGGAACGAGTTGTTGATGCGCTTGACCACGGTTGGCACCGAGTCCACCGGGTACAGCGACTGGTCCGGGTACATCGATTCTGCGGAGTTGTTGTCCGCAGCCACCTGCCAGCCGGACAGGTAGATCGCCTGGATACCGGCCTTGACCTGCTGAACAGCCTGGCCGCCGGTCAGGGCGCCCATGCAGTTGACGAAATCTTTCTCTGGACGGAAGGACGGCTTGGCACCCTGGGTGACCAGGTTCCACAGCTTCTCGGCGCCCATCTTCGCGAAGGTGTGCTCTGGCTGAACCGAGCCACGCAGGCGGACCACGTCGGCAGCGGAGTAAGTGCGAGTCACGCCTTTCCAGCGCGGGTTCTCGGCCCAGTCTTTTTCGAGGGCTGCAATTTGCTGTTCGCGTGTCAGTGCCATGGAGATAAACCTCGTCGCGTCTTTTATGAAAAGTTGTTCTGCGGTGGAAAATTCCTGCGCTCGCTGACCAGAAGCTTAGGTGGTCAAGTCGGATTCGGCGGGGTAGGCGACGGGATGAACGATGGGCTCGAGGGGAAGTGAGCAGGTAGTGGCGGACTGCGGGGCGCATGCGGGCGTCGTGGGCCTTTATACGGACAACAGCGTGAAGCCGGGTTACCTAAATACGCTTCCGTCCCTCGGGACAACTTCGTTCCAGTCGGCAACCTCGTCAAACACACCTTGTGGGCGGTACAGACACGAAACGGCTCGCGGGGTAGGTGCGAGCGGCGCTTCGAAGGCCCTTGCCAGGGCCTCTGATTAGCGGGAGCGAGGCCATCATGCCTTCGCTTTTTTTTCGCGTCAAACGTTTTGTAGTGCTTTTTTTCAAGCACTACATCTTTCGTCTAATACGACTAATCAGTCAGTTTTCGGCGCTTTAGTCCAGCGTGTCGACTTTCACCCGCAAGGTCATGTCATCCCGGCCTTGAGTCGAGTAGCTGCGGGTCAGGCCCTGTTTATCGGCCTGAGTCTGGCTATTGACGCCTGCCAGAGTGATCCATTCACCGAGGCGCCCGGTGACGGTTGTGTCGGTGCTTTGCACGTTCACTACATCGGGACGTTCCTGGCTCATGCGGTCACGGTTGGTACTGATCGCCAGATGAACGGTCTCGCCGGTGACGCTGGCGGTGACGTAGAAACCCTGGGTGACGTTGCGGTATTGGGTCTCGCTGCTGTAACCGCCGTAGGAATCGCTCTGGGTGTTGGTGATCGGCACGCTCTGGCCGACCTGGATCAGCGCCGGAGTGCCTTCGCTGGTCTGCACTTGCTGAACGCCGCCGTTGCGGCTGGTGGTGCTGCGGCTGATGATCCGGGTCTGGCTCGGCTGGGCGCCATTGACCGCATAACCTTCGTCGCCACGGCCGTTGTTTTCGTTGGTGTCGACGGTGATCAGCAAGCGCTTCGGTGCGGTATCGAGTTGCGCCAGCAGATCCTTCAACTCCTGAATCTTGCCCGGCTCGGCCTTGACGATCAGCTGATTGCCGTAAGCGCTGACCTGACCGTCCTGGCCGATGAAGTCCTGCGCCACTGGCAGCATGTCAGCGCTGGTGTGGTATTTGAGGGGAACGATTTCTGTGGCTGCCAGCACCGAAAAACTGCAGCCGAGCAGTAGGGTGGTGAGCAGGGTGCGTAGGGACATGTCCGTTATCTCCGCGTTCGAAAGGCTTGATATTGCCAGTTTGTCGGCCCGGGGTGGGGCAAGTTGAATCGTAGACAGCAAAACGCCCCGGCATCGGTGGATGGCGGGGCGTTTGGTGGTGTTCTTGCGGCCTTTTGTGGTGAGGGGATTTATCCCCGCTCGGCTGCGCAGCAGTCGCCGACCCAGCGCGCTCGATTTAACTGACTCACCGAGTTTGCTGGATTTGGGGCTGCTTCGCACCCCAGCGGGGATAAATCCCCTCGCCACAGGGATCTAGAGATCTCGGAGTCAGGCCGAATGCCGAACCATGTCGACATGCGGAATCCCGGCCTCAAGAAACTCTTCGCTGACCAGGCTGAAACCCAGGCGCTCGTAGAACGCCGTGGCTTGCACCTGAGCGCTGAGCTTCTGCTGCTTCAAACCGCGCGCTTCAGCTTCGGCGATGACCGCTTGCATCAGCGCATCACCGACCTTCATTCCGCGCCAGTCTTTGAGTACTGAAACGCGGCCGATGTGCCCGTCGGGCAACAGCCGCGCCGTGCCGATCGGGAAGTCGCCTTCGAACGCCAGAAAATGCACGGCGGTCGCGTCATCGGCGTCCCACTCAAGCTCGGGTGGCACCGATTGTTCGGCGACGAACACCGTTTCACGAATGCGCCGGATCTCGGCGATATCCTTCTGCCAGTCTGCGACACGAACGCGAATTTTATTCATCGGCGAACCCCAGGCTTCCTTGCTTGACCAGTTCGCAGAGCAGGCTGCGGCCGTCTTCGTCGCTCAGCCACTCGCCGAGGTTATCGGCATGCAGGGCGTCAGCGGCGCAGATCAGCTTCAGCAGTTCGCGCAGCTTGCCCGGCAGGTAGCGGCTCTGGCCACTGGCGAACAGCAGGAGATCGTCGTCGACTTCCGACCAGGCCAGGCGCGCGCTCGGGTTGCGGATCAGCACGGCGCCATCCTGCAGGGCGGCGAGGAAGTCTTCTTCTTCGACGTCTTCCGGGCCGACCACCAGTTCCGGGTAGCGCGGCTCGGTCATGTACTGGCCGAACCAGGTCAGCAGCAGACGCTCGTCGCTCATGTGCTCGGCGAGCAGGCTTTTCAGGCGATCCAGCGCATCGTGTTGAATCTGGTGCGGATCGACCGCCGGCTTGGCGTCGGCATCGGTGTAGCGCTCTTCGTCGGTCAGGAACTGGCTGAGGAAGTCGGTGAAGTGGGTCAGCACTTCAGCGGCGCTCGGCGCGCGGAAGCCGACCGAGTAGGTCATGCAGTTGTCGACCGCGACACCGCAATGGGCCAGGCGCGGCGGCAGGTAGAGCATGTCGCCCGGTTCCAGCACCCATTCTTCGGTTTCGTGGAATTCAGCGAGGATGCGCAGGTCGGCGTGTTGCAGCAGCGGGCTCTCGGAATCGCACATCTGGCCGATTTTCCAGTTGCGCTTGCCGTGGCCCTGCAGCAGGAAAACATCGTAATTGTCGAAATGCGGGCCGACGCTGCCACCCGGTGCGGCAAAGCTGATCATCACGTCGTCGACGCGCCAGCTCGGCAGGAAGCGGAAGTTTTCCAGCAGTTCGCTGACTTCCGGCACGAACTGGTCAACCGCCTGCACCAGCAGCGTCCACTCTTTTTCTGGCAATTTGCTGAACTCGTCTTCGGCAAACGGGCCGCGACGCAGTTCCCATGGGCGCTCGCCGTGCTCGATCACCAGGCGCGATTCGACTTCTTCTTCCAGGGCCAGGCCGGCCAGTTCGTCGGCGTCGATCGGGCTTTCGAAGTCAGGAATCGCCTGACGGATCAGCAGCGGTTTTTTCTGCCAGTAGTCACGCAGGAATTCGCGTGCTGTGAGGCCGCCCAGAAGTTGAAGAGGAATATCGGAATTCATATGTAACCTATTGAAAAAAAGCACTTTTCAGACGGGAATAAAAACGCCCGGCGCGGCCGGGCGTCTCAAGCGGGGCAAACGGACGATCAGATGCGTTTGGCTTGTGCCACTGCGTTGCCGATGTAGTTGGCCGGGGTCAGTTGCTTGAGCTCGGCTTTGGCTTCGGCTGGCATGTCCAGGCCATCGATGAAAGTCTGCAACGCTTCAGGGCTGATGCCCTTGCCACGGGTCAGTTCTTTCAGCTTTTCGTACGGGTTTTCGATGTTGTAGCGACGCATCACGGTCTGGATCGGCTCAGCCAATACTTCCCAGCAAGCATCGAGGTCGGCGGCAATTTTCTGCTCGTTGAGCTCAAGTTTGCTGATGCCTTTGAGGCTGGCTTCGTAAGCGATCACGCTGTGAGCGAAGCCGACACCGAGGTTGCGCAGGACGGTGGAGTCGGTCAGGTCGCGCTGCCAGCGGGAAATCGGCAGCTTGCTCGCCAGGTGCTGGAACAGTGCGTTGGCGATACCCAGGTTGCCTTCGGAGTTTTCGAAGTCGATCGGGTTGACCTTGTGCGGCATGGTCGACGAACCGATTTCGCCAGCGATGGTGCGCTGCTTGAAATAACCCAGGGAAATGTAGCCCCAGATGTCGCGGTCGAAGTCGATCAGGATGGTGTTGAAACGCGCAATGGCGTCGAACAGCTCGGCGATGTAGTCGTGTGGTTCGATCTGCGTGGTGTACGGGTTGAAGCCCAGGCCCAGCTCGTCTTCGATGAAGGCGCGGGCATTGGCTTCCCAGTCGATCTGCGGGTAGGCCGACAGGTGCGCGTTGTAGTTGCCGACGGCGCCGTTGATCTTGCCCAGCAGCGGCACGGCAGCGACCTGAGCGATCTGACGCTCGAGACGGTAAACCACGTTGGCCAGCTCTTTACCCAGAGTGGTCGGCGAAGCCGGCTGACCGTGGGTGCGCGACAGCATCGGCACGTCGGCGAAACGGATGGCCAGTTCGCGGATGGCGTTGGCGGTCTGGCGCATCAGCGGCAGCATCACGTCGTCACGGCCTTCGCGCAGCATCAGGGCGTGGGACAGGTTGTTGATGTCTTCGCTGGTGCAGGCAAAGTGGATGAATTCGCTGACCTTGGCCAGCTCCGGCAGCTTGGCCGCCTGCTCTTTGAGCAGGTATTCGATCGCTTTGACGTCGTGGTTGGTGGTGCGCTCGATCTCTTTGACGCGCTCGGCGTGCTCCAGCGAGAAGTTTTCAGCCAGTTCGTTGAGAACGGCGTTGGCCTCGGCGGAGAAGGCTGGCACTTCAGGGATGCCAGCGTGGGCGGCCAGGCGCTGGAGCCAGCGCACTTCAACCAGAACGCGGGCACGGATCAGGCCGTACTCGCTGAAAATCGGGCGCAGGGCCTGGGTTTTGCCGGCGTAGCGGCCGTCAACAGGGGAAACCGCAGTGAGCGAAGAGAGCTGCATGGGGTGTTCTCGGACAGTCGGGCAACGAAATGGGGCGCGTATCATACATGAAAAAATCCGCCGGTCCGTCGCCAACTGACCGGCGTATTACGCGTTACAGACTACAAAGCCTTCATGACGCGGCGTTTACTCGCTGCGCATCAACGGATAAAGCTCTTTAAGCAGCTTGCGACGGCTGATCACCAACTGCCAGCGATGGCCACCGAGCTGACGCCACAGGCGCGCCGAGCGGATACCCGCGAGGAGCAGGGCGCGGATCTTCGAGGCATTGCTCGGCTGCTGCAGGTTGCGCATGTCGCCGTGCACCTGAATGCGCTGGCGCAGGGTGCTTAACGTGTCCTGATACAACGCACCGCAAGCGGCGACGACGTTTTCGTGCGCAGGGCCAAAATGCTCCACCTGCGACTGAATCTGCGGCAGGCGTTTGGCAATCGTCTCAAGCATGTCGTCACGCTTGGCCAGTTGCCGCTCCAGACCGAGCATCGACAGCGCGTAGCGCAACGGCTCGCGCTGCAAGGTGCTCGGATCGCGCTCCAGCGCGCCGATCAATGCGCGGTAACCCTCGCGCAGATTGATGTCGTCGCCGCCGTATACATCCAGCGTATCTTTTGGGTCGCGGACCAGCAGGCTGCCGAGCATGCAACTCAGGCCGGCCTCGTTGGTCTGGCCAGTCTTGGCGATGCGATCGACCAGCACGGCGGCGAGAAACACACCGCCCAGCGCTGTCAGTTGTTCCTGAGTCGGGCTCATGCCTGGCCGCTCCACGGCTCGGCCACTTCGATCACGCCGCCGCCGAGGCAGATTTCACCGTCATAGAAAACGACCGACTGGCCCGGCGTCACCGCGCGTTGCGGTTCGTCAAACACGGCGCGGTAGCCGCTGGCGGTTTTTTCCAGGGTGCAGGCCTGATCGCTCTGGCGATAGCGCACTTTCGCCGTCAGGCGCAGCGGCTGGCTCAGATCGATTGGATTGACCCAGTAGATTTCCGAAGCAAGCAGGGCGCTGGAGAACAGCCACGGATGGTTGTTGCCCTGGCCGACGATCAGTTCGTTGGTGTCGAGATCCTTGCGCAGCACATACCACGGCTCATCGCCGGCATCCTTCAAGCCGCCGATGCCGAGGCCCTGACGCTGGCCGATGGTGTGGTACATCAAGCCGTGGTGACGGCCGATGACTTCGCCTTCGGTGGTCTTGATCTCACCCGGTTGTGCCGGCAGGTACTGCTTGAGGAAATCGCTGAAACGGCGCTCGCCGATGAAGCAGATCCCGGTGGAATCCTTCTTCTTGGCGGTGGCCAGTTCGTATTTCTCGGCAATCGCGCGGACTTCAGGCTTTTCCAGTTCGCCGACCGGGAACAGGGTCTTGGCGATCTGTTCGCCACCAACGGCGTGCAGGAAATAGCTCTGATCCTTGTTCGGATCGAGGCCCTTGAGCAGTTCGGTGCGGCCATCGATGTCGCGGCGGCGCACGTAGTGACCGGTGGCGATCAGGTCGGCACCGAGCATCATCGCGTAGTCGAGAAACGCTTTGAACTTGATCTCGCGGTTGCACAGGATGTCCGGGTTCGGCGTACGCCCGGCCTTGTACTCGGCGAGGAAGTGCTCGAACACGTTGTCCCAGTACTCGGCGGCAAAGTTGGCGGTGTGCAGCTTGATGCCGATCTTGTCGCAGACAGCCTGAGCATCCGCCAGGTCGTCCATGGCGGTGCAGTATTCCGTTCCGTCGTCTTCTTCCCAGTTCTTCATGAACAGGCCTTCCACTTCATAACCCTGCTCGATCAGCAGAAGGGCAGAAACGGAAGAGTCCACGCCGCCGGACATGCCGACAATGACGCGCTTCTTGGATGTGTCAGAAGGGGCTGGATCACGCATAGGGATTCAATGAGTGTCTTGGAAAAGGGCGCGATTCTATCAGGCTCACGGCCGCAAGGCTAAAGAGAAGGGCGGATCAGTTCGAGGCTGAAGTGATGACCGGCCAGATAATCGTCGATGCAGCGGATGATCAGCTCGCTGCGCCAGTTGTCACGCTGGGCGATTAATTCGTCGCGGGTCAGCCACTTGGCGCCGACAATGCCGTCGTCGAGCTGGTAATCCGGATGATGCTGCACGGCTTTGGCGCTGAAGCATATGCGCTGGTAAGTCACGCCGTTGCTCGGTGCGGTGTACAGATAAATGCCGATCACGCCGGTGGGTTCGACGTCCCAACCGGTCTCTTCGAGGGTTTCGCGAATGGCCGCGTCGATCAGGGTTTCATCCGGATCGAGATGCCCGGCGGGCTGGTTGAGCACATTGCGCCCGCCCTTGTGCTCTTCGACCATCAGGAAGCGGCTGTTGTCCTCGACGATGGTGGCGACGGTGATGTGGGGGAGCCATTCCATAAGATTTCCTCGACGGTAGCGCGGTCAACTGTGGGAGCGAGCCTGCTCGCGAAAGCGGTGGGTCAGTCAACGAAGGTGCTGAATGATAAACCGCATTCGCGAGCAGGCTCGCTCCCACAAGGGATTTATGTTGTCAGTAGAAACACAAACCCCGGCACTCGGCCGGGGTTTGTTTACCGCATTACAACCTTAAACCAGCGCAGCAATCGCCGCGTTGAAGGTTGCGCTTGGGCGCATGGCCTTGCTGATCAACTCGGCGTCGGCGTGGTAGTAACCGCCGATGTCGACTGGCTTGCCCTGCACGGCGTTGAGCTCGGCAACGATGGTCGCTTCGTTCTCGGTCAGGGTTTTGGCCAGAGTCGCGAACTGCGCTTGCAGTGCAGCGTCTTCAGTCTGGGCGGCCAGGGCCTGAGCCCAGTACATCGCCAGGTAGAAGTGGCTGCCGCGGTTGTCGATGTTGCCGACTTTGCGCGATGGCGACTTGTTGTTGTCGAGGAACTGACCGGTGGCCTGGTCCAGGGTTTTCGACAGCACCAGTGCTTTCGGGTTGTTGTAGTTCACACCCAGGTGCTCAAGGGAAGCGGCGAGGGCAAGGAACTCACCCAGCGAATCCCAGCGCAGGAAGTTTTCTTCAACCAGTTGCTGCACGTGCTTCGGCGCCGAACCGCCGGCGCCGGTTTCGAACAGACCACCGCCATTCATCAGCGGTACGATCGACAGCATCTTGGCGCTGGTGCCCAGTTCCATGATCGGGAACAGGTCGGTCAGGTAGTCGCGCAGTACGTTGCCGGTCACCGAAATGGTGTCCTTGCCTTCGCGGGTGCGCTGCAGGGTGTACTTCATCGCGTCGACCGGCGCCATGATCTGGATGTCCAGACCGCTGGTGTCGTGATCCTTCAGGTAGGCCTGAACCTTCTCGATCACCACGCCATCGTGAGCGCGCATCGGGTCGAGCCAGAAGATCGCCGGCGTGCTGCTCGCGCGGGCACGGTTGACGGCCAGTTTGACCCAGTCCTGGATCGGCGCGTCTTTGGTCTGGCACATGCGGAAGATGTCGCCGGCTTCGACAGCCTGTTCCATCAGCAGCTTGCCTTTGCTGTCGGTGACGCGAACAACGCCGTCAGCCTTGATCTGGAAGGTCTTGTCGTGGGAGCCGTACTCTTCGGCTTTCTTCGCCATCAGGCCGACGTTCGGCACGCTGCCCATGGTGGTCGGATCGAAAGCGCCGTTGGCTTTGCAATCTTCGATCACAGCCTGGTAGATGGTCGCGTAGCAACGATCCGGGATCACAGCCTTGGTGTCGTGCAGCTGACCGTCGGTGCCCCACATCTTGCCGGAGTCACGGATCATCGCTGGCATCGAGGCGTCAACGATGACGTCGCTCGGTACGTGCAGGTTGGTGATGCCTTTGTCGGAGTTGACCATCGCCAGCGACGGACGAACGGCGTAGACCGCTGCGATATCGGCTTCGATCTGCGCTTGCTGCTCGGCCGGCAGGGCCTTGATGCGTGCGTACAGATCGCCGATGCCGTTGTTCAGGTTGAAGCCGATCTGGTTCAGCACGTCAGCGTGCTTGGTCAGTGCGTCTTTATAGAACTCGGCAACGATCTGGCCGAACATGATCGGGTCGGAGACCTTCATCATGGTCGCTTTCAAGTGAACCGAGAGCAGCACGCCCTGGGCCTTGGCGCTTTCGATCTCGGCAGCGATGAACGCACGCAGGGCGTTTTTGCTCATCACGGCGCAGTCGAGGATCTCGCCAGCCTGAACGGTGGTTTTTTCTTTCAGAACGGTGGCAGCACCGTCCTTGGCGATCAGTTCGATCTTCACAGCGTCAGCGGCGTCGATCAGGACAGCTTTTTCGCTGCCGTAGAAATCGCCGGTGCTCATGTGCGCGACGTGAGACTTGGAGTCCTTGGCCCAGGCGCCCATTTTGTGCGGGTGCTTGCGCGCGTAGTTCTTCACCGACAGCGGAGCGCGGCGGTCGGAGTTGCCTTCACGCAGAACCGGGTTCACGGCGCTGCCCTTGACCTTGTCGTAACGCGCCTTGGCGTCTTTGTCGGCGTCGCTGGTCACGGTTTCCGGGTAGTCCGGCAGGTTGTAGCCCTGCGCCTGCAGCTCTTTGATCGCGGCTTGCAGCTGTGGCACCGAAGCACTGATGTTCGGCAGCTTGATGATGTTGGCTTCAGGCGTAACGGCCAGGTCGCCCAGTTCGGCGAGGTGGTCGGCTACGGCTTTGTCGCCCAGTTGCTCGGGGAAGCTTGCCAGGATGCGCGCTGCAAGAGAGATATCGCGGGTTTCCACGGCGATATCGGCCGAGGCGGTGTAAGCCTCGATGATCGGCAGCAGGGAATAGGTGGCGAGGGCAGGAGCTTCGTCGGTGAAGGTATAGATGATCTTCGAGCGGGTGGGCATATTCGGATTAACTCTCTCTTCTTTGCTAAAGCGTGCGCAGAAACTCGAGGGGCGCCGGGTAAGCGCGTTCGTTCAAAGTCATCCATGAACCGAATGTCGAGATTCTTCGCGGTGATGTTGGGTGCATCAGTAGAGCGTCAAGCAGTCAGGCTGCGGTAACAACCCGACCAATCAGGCGGAAAGTCTCGTGCTAGAGAGGCCAGCCGTCGTGACCCTGTGGTCAGCGGGCGGCATTATACATAGGTAGCTGGCAATCTGCCGATGGTTCATATGCAACGATTCTCGTCCATTGGTCTAAAGGTCGCAGGGCGCGACCGGGCAAAGACTCGTTACGAATGCTGGAGTTTGGCGCTTTTCCCTTTGCTTTCAGGCTTGTAGGAAACGAGATGTGCGCGGCGCAGGAACATAGGGTTTGCGTGTTGATTCAACTGGGTTACGCTCGAAGCAAGCCAGGTGTTCAATCCAAACAATGGAGTTCAGCATGGGTTACAAGAAGATTCAGGTTCCAGCCGTCGGTGACAAAATCACTGTCAATGCAGACCATTCTCTCAATGTTCCTGATAACCCGATCATCCCCTTCATCGAAGGTGACGGTATTGGTGTTGACATCAGTCCGGTGATGATCAAGGTTGTCGATGCTGCTGTTGAAAAGGCCTACGGCGGCAAGCGCAAGATTTCCTGGATGGAAGTCTACGCCGGCGAAAAGGCCACTCAGGTTTATGACCAGGACACCTGGCTGCCGCAGGAAACTCTCGACGCGGTCAAGGATTACGTGGTCTCCATCAAAGGCCCGCTGACCACTCCGGTCGGTGGCGGTATCCGCTCGCTGAACGTGGCCCTGCGTCAGCAGCTCGACCTGTACGTCTGCCTGCGCCCGGTGCGCTGGTTCGAGGGTGTGCCAAGCCCGGTGAAAAAGCCCGGCGACGTCGACATGACCATCTTCCGCGAGAACTCCGAAGACATCTACGCGGGTATCGAATGGAAGGCCGGTTCGCCGGAAGCCACCAAGGTCATCAAATTCCTTAAAGAAGAAATGGGCGTCACCAAGATCCGTTTCGACGAAAACTGCGGCATCGGCGTCAAGCCGGTCTCCCGCGAAGGCACCAAGCGTCTGGCGCGCAAGGCTCTGCAATATGTGGTCGACAATGACCGCGACTCGCTGACCATCGTGCACAAAGGCAACATCATGAAGTTCACCGAAGGTGCCTTCAAGGAATGGGCCTACGAAGTGGCCGCCGAAGAGTTCGGCGCGACACTGCTGGACGGCGGTCCGTGGATGCAGTTCAAGAATCCGAAAACCGGCAAGAACGTTGTGGTCAAGGACGCCATCGCCGACGCCATGCTCCAGCAGATCCTGCTGCGCCCGGCCGAATACGATGTCATCGCCACCCTCAACCTCAATGGTGACTACCTGTCGGACGCCCTGGCGGCGGAAGTGGGCGGTATCGGCATCGCGCCGGGCGCCAACCTGTCCGACACCGTGGCGATGTTCGAAGCGACCCACGGTACCGCGCCGAAATATGCCGGCAAGGACCAGGTCAACCCGGGCTCGCTGATTCTCTCGGCCGAGATGATGTTGCGTCATATGGGCTGGACCGAAGCGGCGGACCTGATCATCAAGGGCACCAACGGTGCGATCGGCGCCAAGACTGTTACTTATGATTTCGAGCGCTTGATGGATGGCGCGAAGCTGGTGTCGTCTTCCGGGTTCGGGGATGCGTTGATTTCGCATATGTAAAAGTTGCAGGCACGCAAAAACCGCCTGACTCGATGGGTTGAGTCAGGCGGTTTTTTATGACCGAATGTTTTGAGGCTTCAACTGGTTGCCGTTTGTTTTTCTTTGGCAATCGAGCTTGGCGTCGGAGCTGCTTCGACCGAATTTATCTTCACGGCATGCAAGCCTTTGGGGCCTTGAACGATCTCGAAGTTCACCGCCTGACCCGCTTTCAGGGTTTTGTACCCTTCCATTTCAATGGCCGAGTAGTGGGCAAAGAAATCAATGTCCTTGCCATCCTCATCGCGACCTTCCCGGGCGTCGGTATTGATAAAGCCGAATCCCTTGGCATTGTTGAACCATTTCACCTTGCCGACAGCCATGCTCAAATCCCTCTGCAACAGACTCCATCGCTGGAGTATCATCCACGACATCCGCAATCGAATTCGATAAAAGAATTGACTCCGCGGATCTTTTTTACCCACTGTGGGCTCTATTGGTTGTAACACCGTTTTCCCGATAGTCAAGGTGACCGGGCAGTCGTAGTTGAAAACGTGTGCAACCGCCCCCACCACTGTATTCGCACAACTGACGAACCTTTTTTTCCATGCATGCAATCAGCCAGATTCGACTAACATTCAATCAGGATCGCCCGCTTCTCCAAAAGGATCTTCCACAGGAGCACGACGACGATTCGGCAGGCGTTGCTGTTCAGGAAGCAAAGCCCGCGTTACAGGCGCCGCCGATGTATAAGGTGGTTTTGTTCAACGATGACTACACACCGATGGATTTCGTCGTCGAAGTGCTCGAGGTGTTTTTTAACCTGAATCGCGAGCTGGCGACCAAGGTCATGCTGGCCGTCCATACAGAAGGACGGGCAGTATGTGGAGTGTTTACCCGCGACATCGCCGAGACAAAGGCCATGCAGGTCAACCAGTACGCCAGGGAAAGCCAGCATCCGCTACTCTGTGAAATCGAGAAGGACGGTTAATCGCCGACCACTTGGGTATGAGGTGAAGCTATGTTAAACCGCGAGCTCGAAGTCACCCTCAATCTTGCCTTCAAGGAGGCTCGTTCGAAGCGTCATGAGTTCATGACTGTCGAACATCTCCTGCTGGCCCTATTGGATAATGAGGCTGCCGCCACCGTTTTGCGTGCCTGCGGCGCAAACCTCGACAAACTCAAGCATGATCTGCAGGAGTTCATCGACTCCACCACGCCATTGATCCCCGTGCATGACGAGGATCGCGAAACCCAGCCAACCCTGGGCTTCCAGCGTGTCCTGCAGCGTGCTGTTTTTCACGTACAGAGCTCGGGCAAACGCGAAGTGACCGGCGCCAACGTGCTGGTCGCCATCTTCAGTGAGCAAGAGAGTCAGGCCGTGTTCCTGCTGAAACAGCAGAGCGTGGCGCGCATCGATGTCGTCAACTACATCGCCCACGGCATTTCGAAAGTACCGGGGCACGGCGATCACTCTGAAGGTGAACAAGATATGCAGGACGACGAGGGCGGTGAGTCTTCTTCTTCAGGCAATCCTCTGGATGCTTATGCCAGCAACCTCAACGAACTCGCGCGCCAGGGTCGCATTGATCCGTTGGTTGGTCGTGAGTCGGAAGTCGAGCGTGTCGCGCAGATTCTTGCGCGCCGGCGCAAGAACAATCCGCTGCTGGTGGGCGAGGCAGGCGTGGGTAAGACCGCGATTGCCGAAGGCCTGGCCAAGCGCATCGTCGACAACCAAGTGCCGGATCTGCTGGCCAATGCGGTGGTTTATTCGCTCGACCTCGGCGCTCTGCTTGCGGGTACCAAGTATCGCGGTGATTTCGAGAAGCGCTTCAAGGCGCTGCTCAATGAGCTGAAAAAGCGTCCGCAGGCGATTCTGTTTATCGACGAGATCCACACCATCATCGGTGCGGGTGCTGCGTCCGGTGGCGTGATGGATGCGTCCAATCTGCTCAAGCCGCTGCTGTCGTCTGGCGACATTCGCTGCATCGGTTCGACCACGTTCCAGGAATTTCGCGGCATCTTCGAGAAGGATCGTGCCTTGGCGCGTCGCTTCCAGAAGGTCGATGTCGTCGAGCCATCGGTGGAAGACACTATTGGCATCCTGCGTGGCCTGAAAGGACGTTTCGAGCAGCATCACAATATCGAATACAGCGATGAGTCGTTGCGTGCCGCTGCCGAACTGGCGTCGCGCTACATCAATGATCGGCACATGCCGGACAAGGCCATCGACGTGATCGACGAAGCGGGCGCCTACCAGCGTCTGCAACCGGTAGAGATGCGCGTCAAGCGAATCGAAGTGCCACAGGTCGAGGACATCGTCGCGAAAATCGCGCGGATTCCGCCAAAGCACGTGACCAGTTCCGACAAGGAGCTGCTGCGTAACCTGGAGCGTGACCTGAAGCTGACGGTGTTTGGTCAGGACGCGGCGATCGATTCGCTGTCGACTGCGATCAAGCTGTCACGCGCTGGCCTCAAATCGCCGGACAAACCGGTCGGTTCGTTCCTGTTTGCCGGGCCTACCGGTGTCGGTAAAACCGAGGCCGCGCGACAACTGGCCAAGGCCCTGGGCATTGAACTGGTGCGTTTCGACATGTCCGAGTACATGGAGCGGCACACCGTTTCGCGTCTGATCGGTGCGCCTCCAGGCTATGTCGGTTTCGACCAGGGCGGTCTGTTGACCGAAGCCATTACCAAGCAGCCACATTGCGTATTGCTCCTTGATGAAATCGAGAAGGCGCATCCGGAAGTCTTCAACCTGCTGTTGCAGGTCATGGATCACGGCACGCTGACCGACAACAATGGGCGCAAAGCGGACTTCCGCAATGTGATCGTGATCATGACCACCAACGCCGGTGCCGAGACGGCCGCGCGGGCTTCGATCGGTTTCACCCATCAGGACCACTCGTCCGATGCGATGGAAGTGATCAAGAAGAGCTTCACGCCGGAATTCCGTAACCGTCTGGACACCATTATCCAGTTTGGTCGCCTCAGTCATGAGGTCATCAAGAGTGTGGTGGACAAGTTCCTCACCGAGCTTCAGGCGCAGTTGGAAGACAAGCGTGTGTTGCTTGAGGTTACCGATGCGGCGCGTAGTTGGCTGGCGGCGGGTGGTTATGACTCGGCGATGGGCGCACGTCCAATGGCGCGTCTGATCCAGGACAAGATCAAGCGTCCGCTGGCGGAGGAGATTCTGTTTGGCGAACTGGCCGAGCATGGCGGTGTGGTGCACATCGACATCAAGGATGGGGAGTTGACGTTCGACTTCGAAACCACTGCAGAAATGGCCTGACGGCTTGATGTGGATTGGAAAGGCGCCTTCGGGCGCCTTTTTGTTGTCCAGTGTTTTTGGGCTTTGGGTGTATATCCGTTGCTGCGGTAATGGCTTATTAAGGTTTCGCCCTTACGGCGAGTCACCTTTTTCAAGCGCCAAAAAGGTAACCCAAAACGCTTGCTCCTACGTTCGGCCCTCGCAGGCTCGGGTTCCTTCGCTCCGGAACTGATCCGGGCGCAGCGGCTACGGTTTGCTTCGCTGCACCTCCTTCCGCTGTGTCTGGCTGCGCCAGACGGTCGCTACGCTCCCACCCCCGGATCAATCCCTCCGCTCAGCCTTCCGACGTCGCCGGTGGATCAAGATCAAAAAGCACTCGAGCTTGCGCTCATTGTTGAGTGGGGCGGCTTTGCCGCGGGCAGCTGCGCTGCTTGCTTTTCTGTGGGAGCGAGCCTGCTCGCGAAGGCGGCCCGCAGGTCAACCCGTTTCTGTCTAATACGCGCGATCCAATCGTAGGGGCTGCCGAAGGCTGCGATCTTTTGATTTGCATGCTGTAAGCGCGAAACCGCCAGCCCCAAAACCTCAAAACGCAGACACAAAAACGCCCGGCATTACCCGGGCGTTCTGTATTGACTTGATTAACGAGCGCGGTAAGTGATCCGCCCTTTGCTCAAGTCATAGGGCGTCAGCTCGACGCGCACTTTGTCACCGGTAAGAATACGAATGTAGTTCTTGCGCATCTTGCCGGAAATATGCGCGGTTACGACGTGCCCATTTTCCAACTCCACACGAAACATGGTGTTGGGCAGGGTGTCGACGACAGTGCCTTCCATTTCGAAGCTGTCTTCTTTCGACATGCAGTAAAGCCCTCGGTATCCAATGAATGGCCCGGTGCAACTGCGCCAGGCAAAAGCGGCGTGCATTGTGCCCGAAAAATGGTGTTTACGCCAAGGGGTTTAGGCCGCAGGTTCAGTTCAGGATGACCCAGCGCTGATTGATCAGCAATTCGATGGGCCGATATTGCGTCTTGTAATTCATCTTTTTGCAGTTCTTGATCCAGTAACCCAGGTACACGGCCTCAAGGCCCAGACGCTGGCTCTCGGCGATTTGCCAGAGAATTGCGTAACGGCCGAGGCTGCGGCGTTCTTCGTTCGGTTCGTAGAAGGTGTACACCGCCGACAACCCGTTAGGCAGCAAATCGGTGACTGCTACCGCGAGCAACCGTCCGTCGAGTCGAAATTCGTAGAAGCGCGAGAAGGGCAGGTCACGCACCAGGAACGTCGAGAACTGATCACGGCTTGGCGGGTACATGTCGCCGTCGGCATGGCGCTGTTCGATATAGCGCTGGTACAGGTCGAAATATTCTTCGCTGAAGTGCGGTTTGACCGGTTGCACTTGCAGGTCGGTGTTGCGTTTGTAGATACGCTTCTGCTGGCGATTGGCGATGAACTGGGCGGAAGGAATGCGCGCAGGCACGCACGCATTGCAATTCTGGCAATGCGGCCGGTACAGATGATCGCCGCTGCGACGAAAGCCCATTTCCGACAGGTCTGCGTAGACATGCACATCCATGGGCTGACTCGGGTCGAGAAACAGCGTCGTGGCCTGCTCCTCGGGCAGATAACTGCAAGAGTGGGGCTGAGTGGCATAAAACTTCAAACGCGCCAACTCGGTCATGAATCAACCCTCGGGATAAGCTGGTGGATTAAGTGTAAGCCACCTGCGCAAAAGTCGCTCAGCAAACCCAGGTCGCCGAATTCGGTTGGTCGAGATGGCGTTGCAGATAGTCGGCGAATTCGCCGCGCGGAATGGATCGTGCACCGAGGCTGTGCAGGTGATCGGTCGGCATCTGGCAATCGATCAGCACAAACCCGGCGGCTTTCAAATGCTGGACCAGCGTGGCAAAGCCGTATTTGGACGCGTTGTCGGCACGGCTGAACATCGACTCGCCAAAAAACAGTTGGCCCATTGCCAGGCCATACAGGCCGCCGACCAGCTGTCCCTCGTCCCAGACCTCAACCGAATGAGCGAAACCGCGCCGATGCAATTCTACGTAAGCATCCTGCATGGCCTCGGTGATCCAGGTGCCGTCGGCGTAGTCACGCGGGGCAGCGCAGGCGCGGATGACGGCGTCGAAATCCTGATCGAAAGTCACTTGATAGCGTTGCTTGCGCAGCAGCTTTCCGAGACTGCGCGAGACGTGCAGTTCGTCGGGAAACAGCACGGTGCGAGGGTCTGGCGACCACCAGAGAATGGGTTGGCCTTCGGAGAACCAGGGAAAGCAGCCATGGCGATAGGCCTGGATCAGGCGGTCGGCGGACAGATCGCCGCCGGCGGCGAGCAATCCGTTCGGCTCGCGCATGGCTTTTTCCAGTGGCGGAAAGGTCAGGGAATTACGTTGTAACCAAGTCAGCATGGCATCCAGGCTTGCAGAAGGGGAGGGCGGTCAGGGGGCGTGCAGGCCCCGCGAAAGAGTTTGCCGCGAAACGGCGCCGCTGTCCTGCACAGTTGTCTGGTGCAGCGAGCATTGAGCTGCAACTTGATGTGTCGCCCGTGGTCGTAAGCGTCGCCGTGTCGATGCTGTTGAGCATTCCTGTGAGCCCGATCCGGCCAGGTTCGCTACGTTCATCAAATACAGCTCATAAGCCTTTGTCACAAAAGGCAATGCATGCTCCAATTGCAAGGCACTGCGTGTGCGATTGGCTATGCTCAAGGCTGGGGTCTGAAACATGGCGTCGGGCGCACAAACCCGTACAATGCCGGGTTGTGACGGCCTTTTCGCTGCGCACAGTGTTTATGGCTGTGTTTATAAAACCAGTGGCACAGTGTTAAAAGTAGTCCCAGTTGAGCTTTTCACCTTTTTTACCTGCCTGGATTGGGCAGTTTTTTATCGTCATTCAATAGATGGACGCGCCTCGGGCGCAGGAAAAGAAGCGTTTTGAAGAAGACCACCGAAGCACCCAAAACAGTCGTTCCGCTCTGGCGCCAGCAACTGCACTACCGGCTCAAGGAAGGTGCATTGATCGCCATCGGCGCCTTGTGCCTGTTCCTGATGATGGCTTTGCTGACTTACGGCAAGGACGACCCGGGCTGGAGCCATAACAGCAAGATCGACGATGTGCAGAACTTCGGCGGCCCGGCCGGCTCGTACAGCGCCGATATCCTGTTCATGGTGCTCGGCTACTTCGCCTATATTTTTCCGTTGCTGCTGGCGGTCAAGGCGTACCAGATCTTCCGTCAACGCCACGAACCATGGCAGTGGAGCGGCTGGCTGTTTTCCTGGCGCCTGATCGGTCTGGTGTTCCTCGTGCTCTCCGGTGCTGCGCTGGCGCACATTCATTTCCATGCCGCGACCGGTCTGCCGGCCGGCGCTGGCGGTGCCCTGGGCGAAAGCCTTGGCGATCTGGCGAAGAATGCGCTGAACATTCAAGGCAGCACGCTGCTGTTCATCGCGCTGTTCCTGTTCGGCCTGACCGTATTCACCGACCTGTCGTGGTTCAAGGTGATGGACGTCACCGGCAAGATCACCCTCGATCTGTTCGAACTGTTCCAAGGCGCGCTCAACCGCTGGTGGTCGGCGCGCACCGAGCGCAAGCAACTGGTCGCGCAACTGCGTGAGGTTGATGACCGCGTCCACGATGTGGTCGCACCGACTGTCACCGACAAGCGTGAACAGGCCAAGGTCAAGGAACGCCTGATCGAGCGTGAGCAAGCGCTGAGCAAGCACATGTCCGACCGCGAGAAGCAGGTGCCACCGGTGATCGCGCCGGCACCGGCCAAGGCCCCAGAACCGAGCAAGCGCGTACAGAAAGAGAAGCAGGCGCCGTTGTTCGTCGACAGCGCGGTCGAAGGCACCTTGCCGCCGATCTCCATTCTTGATCCTGCGGAAAAGAAACAGCTCAACTATTCGCCTGAATCCTTGGCAGCGGTCGGCCACTTGCTGGAAATCAAGCTCAAGGAATTCGGCGTCGAAGTCACCGTTGACTCTATCCACCCGGGCCCGGTGATTACCCGTTACGAAATCCAGCCCGCCGCCGGGGTAAAAGTCAGCCGTATCGCCAACTTGGCGAAAGACCTGGCGCGTTCGCTGGCGGTGACCAGTGTGCGGGTCGTCGAGGTGATTCCGGGCAAGACCACCGTCGGTATCGAGATTCCCAACGAAGACCGCCAGATCGTGCGTTTCTCCGAGGTGCTGTCGACCCCCGAGTACGACAACTTCAAATCGCCGGTCACCCTGGCGCTCGGTCATGACATCGGCGGCAAGCCGGTCATCACTGACCTGGCGAAGATGCCGCACTTGCTGGTGGCCGGTACCACCGGTTCCGGTAAGTCGGTGGGCGTGAACGCGATGATCCTGTCGATCCTGTTCAAGTCCGGGCCTGACGACGCCAAGCTGATCATGATCGACCCGAAAATGCTTGAGCTGTCGATCTACGAAGGCATTCCGCACCTGCTCTGTCCGGTTGTGACCGACATGAAGGACGCTGCCAACGCCTTGCGCTGGAGCGTTGCCGAGATGGAGCGTCGCTACAAACTGATGGCGAAAATGGGCGTGCGTAACCTGTCCGGCTTCAACGCCAAGGTCAAGGAAGCCCAGGATGCCGGCGAGCCGTTGAGCGATCCGCTGTACAAGCGCGAAAGCATTCATGACGAAGCGCCGCTGCTGCAGAAACTGCCTACCATCGTCGTAGTGGTGGACGAATTCGCCGACATGATGATGATCGTCGGCAAGAAGGTTGAAGAACTGATCGCCCGTATTGCGCAAAAGGCGCGTGCGGCAGGGATTCACTTGATTCTCGCGACCCAGCGCCCGTCGGTGGACGTGATCACCGGTCTGATCAAGGCCAACATCCCGACCCGTATGGCGTTTCAGGTATCGAGCAAGATCGACTCGCGGACCATCATCGATCAGGGTGGCGCCGAGCAACTGCTCGGTCACGGTGACATGCTCTACATGCCGCCGGGCACCAGTCTGCCGATCCGCGTCCACGGCGCATTCGTCTCCGACGATGAGGTTCACCGCGTGGTCGAAGCGTGGAAGCTGCGCGGCGCGCCGGAATACAACGACGATATCCTCAACGGTGTCGAAGAGGCAGGCAGCGGCTTTGAAGGCAGTAGCGGTGGTGGTGACGGTGATGATCCGGAAGCCGACGCGCTGTATGACGAAGCGGTGCAGTTCGTCCTCGAAAGCCGTCGCGCGTCGATTTCCGCTGTGCAGCGCAAGCTGAAGATCGGCTACAACCGCGCCGCGCGGATGATCGAGGCGATGGAGATGGCCGGCGTTGTTACCTCAATGAACACTAACGGTTCGCGTGAAGTCCTGGCCCCGGGCCCGGTACGCGACTGAAACGCAACGACGCGGGTGGCGCAATGACGCGTCACTCGCTCTCCCACGATTATTCAAGAGGACTCTCATGCGCCTTATCCGCATGCTGTTGCCAGTACTGGCGCTGACCACACTCACGGCCCACGCCGATGAAAAGGACGTGGCGCGTCTGACCCAATTGCTCGAAACATCGAAAACCCTGTCGGCGAACTTTTCGCAGTTGACCCTCGACGGCACCGGCACCCAGTTGCAAGAAACCACCGGCAACATGACCCTGCAGCGTCCGGGTCTGTTCTACTGGCACACCAACGCGCCGGCCGAGCAGACCATGGTCTCCGATGGCAAGAAAGTCACCTTGTGGGACCCGGACCTGGAACAGGCGACCATCAAGAAGCTCGACGAGCGTCTGACCCAGACGCCGGCGCTGCTGCTGTCCGGCGATGTCTCGAAGATCAGCCAGAGCTTCGATATCAGCGCGAAAGAGGCGGGCGGCGTGATCGACTTCACTCTCAAGCCGAAAACCAAGGACACCCTGTTCGACAACCTGCGCCTGTCGTTCCGTAACGGTCTGCTCAATGACATGCAACTGATCGACAGTGTCGGCCAGCGCACCAATATCCTGTTTACCGGGGTCAAGGCCAACGAAGCGGTGCCAGCGTCGAAATTCAAATTCGACATTCCCAAGGGTGCCGACGTTATCCAGGAATAAACACCAGCCTTTTGTGTCAGGGCCTTTGTGGTGAGGGCCTGCTATTGAGGGGCTATTGTGGCGAGGGGATTTAACCCCGTCCGGCTGCGCAGCAGTCGTCGCTTTTGGGGCCGCTTCGCAGCCCAACGTGGATAAATCCCCTCACCACAGGTTCTTCAGCAGATTTCAGAAAATCAGAGGTTTCAACGCTACGTGATGGATCTGTTTCGCAGTGCACCGATTGCCCAACCCTTGGCCGCGCGTTTGCGTGCGGCCAATCTGGATGAGTACGTCGGTCAGGAACACGTGCTCGCTCGCGGCAAGCCTCTGCGTGAGGCGCTGGAGCAGGGCGCGCTGCATTCGATGATTTTCTGGGGGCCGCCGGGCGTGGGCAAGACCACCCTGGCGCGCTTGCTCGCAGAAGTCTCCGATGCGCACTTCGAAACGGTTTCGGCGGTGCTCGCCGGGGTCAAGGAAATCCGCCAGGCCGTTGAAATCGCCAAGCAGCAGGCCGGCCAGTACGGCAAGCGCACGATCCTGTTTGTCGATGAAGTGCACCGCTTCAACAAGTCGCAGCAGGACGCGTTTCTGCCCTACGTTGAAGACGGCACGCTGATCTTCATCGGCGCCACCACTGAAAACCCTTCGTTCGAACTCAACAACGCCCTGTTGTCGCGTGCCCGCGTCTACGTGCTGAAAAGCCTCGACGAGGCGGCGCTGCGCAAACTGGTGCACCGCGCACTCACCGAAGAGCGCGGGCTGGGCAAGCGCAACCTGACCCTGAGCGATGAAGGCTTCCAGATGCTGCTGTCGGCCGCCGATGGCGATGGCCGGCGTCTGCTCAATCTGCTGGAAAACGCCTCCGATCTGGCCGAAGACAACAGCGAAATCGGCATCGAGCTGCTGCAAAGCCTGCTCGGCGACACCCGTCGACGTTTCGACAAGGGCGGTGAAGCGTTTTACGACCAGATCTCGGCCTTGCACAAATCGGTGCGCGGCTCCAACCCTGACGGCGCGTTGTACTGGTTTGCGCGGATGATCGACGGCGGCTGCGATCCGCTTTATCTGGCCCGCCGCGTGGTGCGCATGGCCAGCGAAGACATCGGCAATGCCGATCCGCGTGCGCTGAGCCTGTGCCTGGCGGCGTGGGAAGTGCAGGAGCGTCTCGGCAGCCCCGAGGGCGAATTGGCAGTCGCCCAGGCCATTACTTATCTGGCCTGCGCACCGAAAAGCAATGCGGTGTACATGGGCTTCAAAACCGCGCTGCGCGCAGCGGCTGAGAACGGCTCGCTGGAAGTCCCGCTGCATTTGCGCAATGCACCGACCAAGCTGATGAAGCAATTGGGTTATGGCGACGAATACCGCTACGCCCACGACGAGCCGGACGCCTATGCCGCCGGCGAAGACTATTTTCCGGAAGAACTCGAGCCGATTCCGTTCTATCAGCCAGTGCCCCGTGGCCTGGAGTTGAAGATCGGCGAGAAGCTCAATCACCTCGCTCAGCTCGATCGTCTGAGCCCTCGGCAGCGGAGAAAATAGTGCTTCCATTGATCCTTGCAGTGTCGGTCGGCGGTGTTGCCGGCACCTTGTTGCGCTTCGCCACCGGTAATTGGGTCAGCGCCAATTGGCCGCGGCACTTCTATACCGCGACGCTGGCCGTTAATATCGTGGGCTGCCTGCTGATTGGCGTGTTGTACGGCCTGTTTCTGATACGCCCGGAGGTGCCGATCGAAGTGCGCGCCGGGTTGATGGTCGGCTTCCTCGGGGGGCTGACGACTTTTTCATCCTTTTCACTGGATACGGTGCGCCTGCTGGAAAGCGGGCAAGTGTTGCTGGCCCTGGGCTATGCCGCACTCAGCGTATTCGGCGGGCTGCTCGCGACGTGGGCCGGCCTGTCCCTGACCAAACTTTGATAACGAGAAACCGACATGCTCGATTCCAAACTGTTACGTAGCAACCTTCAGGACGTAGCGGACCGCCTGGCTTCCCGTGGCTTTGCCCTGGACACCGCGCGCATCGAAGCGCTGGAAGAACAGCGCAAGACCGTCCAGACCCGCACTGAAGCACTGCAGGCTGAGCGTAACGCGCGTTCCAAATCCATCGGGCAGGCCAAGCAGCGTGGCGAAGACATCGCGCCGCTGATGGCGGACGTCGAGCGCATGGCGGGCGAGCTGAGCGCTGGCAAGGTCGAGCTGGATGCGATCCAGACCGAACTCGATTCGATCCTGCTCGGTATCCCGAACCTGCCGCACGAGTCGGTTCCGGTCGGCAAGGACGAAGACGACAACGTCGAAGTGCGCCGCTGGGGCACGCCGACTCAGTTCGATTTCGAAGTCAAAGACCACGTTGCCCTCGGCGAAAAGTTCGGCTGGCTGGACTTTGAAACCGCCGCCAAGCTGTCCGGCGCGCGCTTTGCGCTGTTGCGTGGCCCGATCGCGCGGCTGCATCGCGCACTGGCGCAGTTCATGATCAACCTGCATGTCACCGAACATGGCTACGAAGAGGCTTACACGCCTTATCTGGTTCAGGCTCCGGCGCTGCAAGGCACCGGCCAGTTGCCAAAGTTCGAAGAGGATCTGTTCAAGATCGCCCGCGAAGGCGAAGCCGATCTGTACCTGATCCCGACTGCCGAAGTGTCGCTGACCAACATCGTTGCCGGCGAAATCGTCGATTCGAAACTGCTGCCGATCAAGTTCGTCGCCCATACCCCATGCTTCCGCAGCGAAGCCGGTGCGTCGGGCCGCGACACGCGTGGCATGATCCGCCAGCACCAGTTCGACAAAGTCGAAATGGTCCAGATCGTCGAGCCATCGCAATCGATGGAAGCGCTGGAAGGCCTGACCGCCAACGCCGAAAAGGTTCTGCAACTGCTCGGTCTGCCTTACCGCACCCTGGCGCTGTGCACCGGCGACATGGGCTTCAGCGCGGTCAAGACCTATGACCTGGAAGTGTGGATTCCGAGCCAGGACAAGTACCGCGAAATCTCCTCGTGCTCCAACTGCGGTGACTTCCAGGCGCGGCGCATGCAGGCGCGTTTCCGCAACCCGGAAACCGGCAAGCCCGAGCTGGTGCACACCTTGAACGGTTCCGGCCTGGCGGTCGGTCGTACTCTGGTTGCCGTGCTGGAAAACTACCAGCAGGCCGACGGTTCGATCCGCGTGCCGGACGTGCTCAAGCCGTACATGGGTGGCCTCGAGGTCATCGGCTAAATGAAATATCTGCCGCTGTTTCACAACCTGCGCGGCAGTCGTGTGTTGGTTGTCGGTGGGGGGGAAATTGCCTTGCGCAAATCCCGCCTGCTGGCCGATGCCGGTGCGCTGCTGCGGGTGGTCGCACCTGAAATCGAAACGCAACTGGCTGAACTGGTCGCTACCAGCGGCGGTGAATGCCTGTTGCGCGGTTACGCCGAAACGGATCTGGACGGTTGCGGGCTGATCATTGCCGCTACCGACGACGAAACGCTCAACGCGCAAGTCTCCACCGACGCCCACCGCCGTTGCGTGCCGGTTAACGTGGTCGATGCGCCGGCCTTGTGCAGCGTGATCTTCCCGGCGATCGTCGATCGCTCGCCGTTGATTATCGCCGTGTCCAGCGGCGGCGATGCGCCGGTACTGGCGCGCCTGATCCGCGCGAAAATCGAAACCTGGATTCCTTCGACTTACGGTCAGTTGGCTGGATTGGCTGCGCGTTTTCGCCATCAGGTGAAAAACCTGTTTCCGGATGTTCAGCAACGTCGCGGCTTCTGGGAAGACGTTTTCCAGGGCCCGATTGCCGATCGTCAACTGGCCGGGCAGGGCGCTGAAGCCGAGCGCCTGTTGCAGGCCAAGGTCGATGGCGAGCCCATGGTCACCACTGGCGAGGTTTATCTGGTCGGTGCCGGCCCGGGTGATCCGGATCTGTTGACCTTCCGCGCGCTGCGTCTGATGCAGCAAGCCGATGTGGTGCTCTATGACCGCCTGGTGGCGCCGGCAATTCTTGAGTTGTGCCGTCGCGATGCCGAGCGGGTGTATGTCGGCAAGCGTCGCTCCGAACACGCCGTGCCGCAGGATCAGATCAACCAGCAACTGGTCGATCTGGCCAAGGCCGGCAAGCGCGTGGTGCGGTTGAAGGGTGGCGATCCGTTTATCTTCGGCCGCGGTGGCGAAGAGATCGAAGAACTCGCGGCCCACGGTATTCCATTCCAGGTGGTCCCCGGCATTACCGCGGCCAGCGGTTGCGCTGCTTATGCGGGGATTCCGCTGACCCACCGTGACCATGCGCAGTCCGTGCGGTTTGTCACTGGCCACTTGAAGGATGGTTCCACCGATCTGCCATGGGCCGATCTTGTCGCCCCGGCGCAGACGCTGGTGTTTTACATGGGCCTGGTGGGTTTGCCGATCATCTGTGAACAGTTGATCAAGCATGGTCGCGCGGCGGATACCCCGGCGGCGTTGATTCAGCAGGGCACTACAGTCAATCAGCGGGTTTTCACCGGCACGCTGGCGGATCTTCCGCGAATGGTGGCGGAGCATGAAGTGCATGCACCGACCTTGGTGATCGTCGGCGAAGTGGTACAACTTCGCGAGAAGCTGGCGTGGTTTGAAGGGGCGCAGGCGCAGGTCTAAACACCGCGTCGTTCCCTTCGCGAGCAGGCTCGCTCCCACATTGGATCTGTGTCATGCACAAATCCGGTGTGGGAGCGAGCCTGCTCGCGAACGGGGTCTCGAAAACACCGAGCTAATCAACCCCGGCGCCAAACCCCTTTCCCGATCAACCGCTCGCGATCATGCGCTACGCTGAAATCCTGCTGCGGCCCCTTCGGCACCACGCCGGTCGGGTTGATGGTCTTGTGGCTGCCATAGTAGTGATGCTTGATGTGCTGGAAATCCACGGTTTCGGCAATTCCCGACCACTGATACATCTCGCGCAGCCAGTTCGACAGGTTCGGGTAATCGGCAATCCGCCTAAGGTTGCACTTGAAGTGCCCGTGATACACCGCGTCAAAGCGAACCATCGTGGTAAACAGGCGCACGTCGGCCTCGGTCAGGTATTCCCCGCTCAGGTAGCGATTGGCACCCAGCAGTTGCTCCAGATGATCCAGTTCGGCGAATACTTCATCGAACGCCTGTTCGTATGCCTGTTGCGAGGTGGCGAATCCGGCACGATAGACACCGTTGTTCACCGCCGGGTAGATCCGCTCGTTCAGCGCATCGATCTCGTTGCGTAGCGGCGCCGGATAAAAGTCCAGATCGTTACCAGTGAGCCCGTCGAAGGCGCTGTTGAACATGCGGATGATTTCCGCCGATTCATTGCTGACAATGCGCTTGAGTTTCTTGTCCCACAGCACTGGCACCGTCACGCGCCCGGTGTAATCAGGCGTGTCAGCGGTGTAGCGCTGATGCATGAAGTCGAAGCCATCGAGTTTGTCGCCGGTCGAGCCGAGCGCTTTGTCGAAAGTCCAGCCGTTCTCCAGCATCAGCCAGCTGACCACCGACACGTCGATCAGACTTTCCAGCCCTTTGAGTTTGCGCAGGATCAGCGTGCGATGCGCCCAAGGGCAGGCGAGGGAAACATAGAGGTGATAGCGCCCGGCTTCGGCAGTGAAACCGCCTTCACCGCTGGGGCCTGGCTGACCGTCGGCGGTCACCCAGTTGCGGCGTTGCGCTTGTTCGCGCTGGAACGCGCCGTCCTTGCTGCTTTCGTACCACTTGTCCTGCCAGTGGCCGTCGACGAGTAAACCCATGATCAAGACTCCCAAAACCAATATTCGTTGGAGTCGAGTCTATTCCGATGAGTTCGAACAAAAAGCGCAAAGATCGGGCGCTAATGATCGGTTAGATCGATGTGTTGCGCGCCGCCCAGTACTGTTCTGCGGTTGCGAAGGCCTGTTCGCGATTCTGACCGAGACCGCGCAGGGCGAGGGCCATGGTCGCAATCAAGGCCATTTGCGGGTAACTGTCGACCACATCGCCACGCCACACGGCTTTCAAGTGCTCGATGTCCAGCGAGGCGGGTTTGACGTGGCGCTGCGCTGACAGCTGCGGCCATTCTTCGTCCCAGCTCTGACCGCCGCTGGTGCCATAAAGGTGGCTGGTGGCGTCGGGGTTGATCTCGATTTCACCGCCATCGCCCTTGACCACAATTGCCGTGTCGCCGAGCAAGCCGCTGGCATCGCGATGCACCGCCTGATAGCCCGGGTGGAAAATGCTTTGCAGGCCACAACGTGCGCCGAGCGGATTGAGAATCCGCGCCAGCGAGTGGATCGGCGACCGCAGGCCCAGGGTATTGCGCAGGTCGATCATCTTTTGCAACTGTGGCGCCCAGTCCACCAGCGGCATAAACGCCAGGCCGCCGTTGTCCAGTGCCGCGCCGACCTGCTGCCAATTGCGGCACAGGGGAATGTTCAGTTCGCCCAGCAGTTGTTCGCTGTACAGACGCCCGGCCGTGTGCGCGCCGCCGCCATGCATGAAGATGCGTACGCCGTTTTGCGCCAGGCACTTGGCCGCCAGCAGATACCACGGCAGGTGGCGTTTTTTGCCGGCGTAGGTCGGCCAGTCCAGGTCGACATTCAATGCGGGCGCGTGCAAGCGTGCGCGCAGGGCTTCGGTGAAACCGGCCATTTCCTCGGCACTTTCTTCCTTGTGCCGCAGCAACATCAGGAAGGCACCCAGTTGCGTATCTTCGACCTTGTCATCGAGCACCATGCCCATGGCCTCGCGGGCTTCCTCGCGCGTCAGGTCGCGGGCGCCGCGCTTGCCCTTGCCGAGAATGCGCACGAATTGCGCGAACGGGTGCTCGGCAGGCGTTTCGAGGGTCAATGCTGGAAAGTCGTTCATAGGCAATTCGTCGGTTTGGGCAGGCCCGCCAGTTTCGCGGCGAGTTTGGCAGGGGTGCCTTTGAACAGTCGGTTCAGGTGCAGGCTGTTGCCTTTGTCGGCGCCGAGTTTCAACGCGGTGTACTTGATCAGCGGACGCGTGGCCGGCGATAGCTGGAATTCGGCGTAGAAGCTACGCAGAAGCTCAAGGACTTCCCAGTGTTCGGGCGTCAACTCGATGTCTTCGGCGGCGGCGAGGGCGCTGGCGACTTCAGCCGACCAGTCGCTGAGGTCAACGAGAAAGCCGTCCTTGTCCAGTTCGATGGCGCGGGCGCCGACGGTCATTGAATTCATAGCCAGCTGTTGACCTTGGCGTGATGGATCGACAGTTCGACGAAGGCCGGGTAGTCAATGGCCTCGGCCCAGTCTGGAACCTCGATCGCACGCGCCTGTGCGTCCTCAACCAATACGAACAGATTGATTGGTCGCTCTTGCAGAGCAGCGAACGGCGCAGTGTCCGGTTGCATCGCATACACCGCATCGCCGGACAACAACACAGCGTCGGCGCTGCCGAGCAGGCGCAGACAACTGCTCAGACGATCGTCGCCGAACGGGGAATGAGACAACACATGCAAAGTCGACATCAGAGGGTGATCACCTGATCGTAACGGTCAATAAGGGCGGTGATGTGTTCAGCAGCAAGCGGCTGCGCTTCGTCCAGCGACAGGTTGCCAAGACCGCGAGCATTGGCGCTTTCGGCGCAATAGAACAGCTCTTCGACACCAAACATCGGCAGCGCCTGCAGATTGGCGCTGAGGTCTTTCTGCTGCACGGCCTTGGCGTTCTGCCCGGCGGCCAATTGCAGCACGCCGTCAT
Source organism: Pseudomonas sp. Sample_21 (assembly GCF_004307525.1). NCBI lineage: Bacteria > Pseudomonadati > Pseudomonadota > Gammaproteobacteria > Pseudomonadales > Pseudomonadaceae > Pseudomonas > Pseudomonas sp. Sample_21. The sequence goes on from NZ_RCNZ01000115.1 coordinate 57,551, forward strand.
CGAGAAACAGCAAACCGATCGGTAGATCGAAGGCGCCACCGGCGAGCACGATATCCAGCGCTTCCCGCGCGCCGGGGCCGGACCAAGGCGATTGGCGGCTGATGATCAACAGCGATTTGGCCATGTTCAAGCGCCTCCGAAACAGATGAGCCGATCAGCGTCCTGCACGGCGTCGTGCAATTGACCCAGACCGGACAATTCCCACGGCGTGCTGAGCGAAATCGCTTCACGCTGGTAACGCTTGGCTTCTTCTTCGTTCAACACACCACGGCGCAGAGCGGCGGCGATGCAGACCACGCCGTCGAGTTGCTTTTCGTTGATAAAGGCGCGCCATTGCTTGGGCACGTCCAGTTCATCCTGCGGGGTCACCACCGCATCGGAGGCGTTGAACACGCCGTCCTGATAGAAGAACAGCCGAACAATCTCATGGCCGCCGGCCAGCGCGGCCTGGGCAAACAGCAAGGCACGGCGCGAGGAGGGCGCATGGGCGGCGGAAAACAGCGCGATGGCGAACTTCATGATGGACTCGATCAGCGAAACTGCGGCCATGATAAAGCTTTATTGCGCGTGCCGCGAAACCCGAGTTTTGCGCAGATACCTTTATAGGAGCTGCCGAAGGCTGCGATCTTTTGTTCTTGAAGAGCAAAATCAAAAGATCGCAGCCTTCGGCAGCTCCTACATCGATTACGGGGTGATGCCGTAAAGCTCGCAATACTCGATCCAGCCCATCCCCGCCATTTCCGCCACTTCCCGATGCACTTCCAGCCGTTGCGCCTGATATTCCTCGGGCGAAGCAGCGGTCAACTGCAACGTCAGCTCCCAGGCGAACAACCTCTGTCTCTCCGCTTCTTCCTCAAACGCCTCATGCAAGCGTTCTTCGCGATACTGCGCCTGGGTTTCGCCCTTGGCCTGAGCCAGCAGCGGGTTGAGATGGTCGAGGGTTTCACGTAGTTCGGGTCGCGCATCGAGAAACAGTTTCAAAGCCTGTTCATGTCGCTGGTCGCTAGGCGCCATGTAATTTCCTTGTGTGACTGATGACCATAGGGTGCCGCACCTGCTTGCGCATGTCGCGCATAAAAACAGTAAAGCAGAACGATTTGCCGCGTCGCAGTGCTACAGTCCGCTTTTTTCTCGATGAGCAAATGCAATGCGAATGCTGATGGTAGTGCTGGCGGCGGCCCTGTTGGCCGGGTGCGCCGGTTCGGTGATGAACGATGCTCGCAGCAAGAGCCCGGACAAGGTCCTGACCTCGGACAAGCCGGAGAAAGACGTCGCCCGGTGCGTGCAATTCGCCTGGCAGGACGAAGCGGTGTTTGGCGTCGACGCGGCGGCCTATCTGGAACCGCGCGAGTCCGGCGGCACTACGGTTTATACGCGTTCGGCAGAGTCGTTTGTCGATGTGATCACCGAAGCGTCAGGTACGACCTTGAACTATTACGCGCAGAAGAGTGATTTTGTCGCGATGCGGCGGATGGCGGCGATGGCGACCTGCCTGTGATTATGGGGTGAAGCGGTTGACGCTTTCGCGAGCAGGCTCGCTCCCACAAGTTGTAATGCATTGCACTGTGGGAGCGAGCCTGCTCGCGAATACGGCATGACTCAATCGATCAGGCGCTTCTGAAAGTAGTGCCGCTTGTGCCCCGGTGGGTAGTCAACGATTTCCCCAAACTGGCTGAACCCCAGCTTCCTGTAGAACTCCGGCGCCTGAAAATCGAACGTGTCGAGCCAGAGGCCGTAGCAATTCTTTTCCCTGGCCAGGGCTTCCGCCTGAGCCATCAATTTCGAGCCGATACCCTGTCCGCGACCCTGTTCCGGCACGGACAGCAGCTCGATGAACATCCAGCGAAAAATCATTCGCCCGTACAAACCGCCCAGTATTTCGCCATTTTCGTCTTTGACCATCAAGGCGAACGGCTCGGATTTCGAACCGCCGGTTTGAGCATCGTTGTATTCGATCAGCGGCTGCAGAATGGCCTGACGCTGTTCCTCGGTAGGGCTCTGCGTCAACTCGATACGCAAATTCATGCATGACTTCCTTGTGTAATTGAACGCCCAGCCTAACCCGTCCGGGCAAACGCCTCCAAGCCCTTCGATCGAACAAGCGGAACCGTCAAACCAGCGTTGCGGTCTAGGCTTTTATCGCGTCTTTCCCTGAGCGCGATTGATGAGGAAATCCCGTGAATATTTTTGAAGCCCTGCGCGAAAGCCACGAGCGCCAGCGCACTTACGCCAAGGCTTTGATCGCGACCAGCGGCGACAGCCCTGAGCGGGTCGAGGCCTACAAGCAGCTCAAAGCAGAACTGCAAGCCCATGAAACCGCTGAAGAGCGGCATTTCTACATTCCGTTGATGGAAATCGATGAAGGCGTGGACCTGAGCCGCCACGCCATCGCCGAACACCACGAAATGGACGAGATGATGGAAGAGCTCGACGAGACCGAAATGTCCAGTCCGGCCTGGCTGGCCACGGCCAAAAAGCTTTCCGACAAGGTTCATCACCACCTCGAGGAAGAAGAGCACAAATTCTTCCAGATGGCCGGCAAGCTGCTCGACGATAAACAGAAAAGCCAACTCGCCGGGCAGTACGAAAAGGAGTATCAGGCGCAACTGTCTGAATGACCAAAGGCGACTCGGCGTGTAGGTGTTCAGCTACACGTTGAGTGCGATGCGTCGTCGAGCACTGGTTATGCATCCAGTGTTTCCGGGCTTTTTACGTCTTGCACACTGGGACTGTGACAAAAGCGCCGATGGACAAAAAATTCACCTCCGTTAGCTTGAAGGCCTCTCCTCGGGAAGGAGAGTTCTCAAATCAACGGAGTGAGCAAGATGAATCAGGCAATCCCACAAACCCAACTCAAACACGGTCGTGTCATCTCGCCAGCGAGTCGCGGCGCAGTGGCCATCGACCTCGGCCTGCTCGGCGCTTGGCAAGTCAATGAAATGGAAGGTGGCAAGAACTTTCCGGCCATGGACGCCGGACCTTTCCCGCAACCTTTCGAGACCGACTCGGACAGCGTCGCGCCGCCGGCCGATGGCTACATTCTCAGCGGCGGCAAGACCGATGCCCGCGATTGCGTCAATTACACCGACGACGAGATGAGCAAGAAGCTCGGCCGTTCATTCAACTGGCCGCTGCTGAATGTCGATCCGGGGCAGATTCTCGAGGTCAGCTGGGCGTACACCGCGCCGCACACCACCCGTGGTTATCGCTGGCTGATCACCAAAGACGGCTGGGATCCACAGCAACGCATCAGCCGTGCGCAGCTGGAAACCCAGCCGTTCTTCGAAGACTTCTACCCGCAAGTGCCGTATTACAGCCATGCCGGCGAATTGAAGGCCAAGGTCGATCATCAAGTGAAGCTGCCTGCGAACAAGCAGGGTCATCACGTCATTGTGCTGATGTGGATCGTCGCCAATACCGGCAACGCCTTCTACCAGGCCTTCGACGTCGACTTTCAGTAACCGCGCAGGCTGAACGAGCCCGGTAGCGCTGCCGGGCTTTTTTTGTCGGCGCAATTGATCGACCATGGCAGTCCCCCCATGAAGACAGGATCAGACGCGATGTCCAACACAGCCGAACGGGTCAACATCGTCGACACTCAGGTGTTGTCCCACGACTGGTATCTGTTGAAGAAAATCACTTTCGATTACCACCGCAACAACGGCGAATGGCAGCGCCAGACCCGCGAGGTATACGACCGGGGCAACGGCGCGGCGATTCTGCTGTTCAACCGCGAAAAGCGCACGGTGGTGCTGACCCGCCAGTTTCGTTTGCCGGTGTTCGTCAACGGCCACGATGGATTGTTGATCGAGGTGGCCGCCGGGTTGCTGGAAGGTGCCGCGCCCGAGCAGCGCATTCGTGACGAAGCCGAGGAGGAAACCGGTTACCGCGTGCACGACGTGAAAAAAGTATTCGAGGCGTACATGAGTCCCGGTTCGGTGACGGAGAAACTGCACTTCTTTATCGCTGAATACGACGCGGCGTCCAAAGTCAGCGACGGTGGTGGCCTTGAAGAGGAAACCGAAGAACTGGAAGTGCTCGAGTGGGGCTTCGATGAGGCACTGGCAGCGTTTCAACGCGGCGAGATCTGCGATGCCAAGACCATCATGCTGTTGCAGTACGCAGCGATGAATAACCTCTTCGCTTGATTCGGGCAGGAGCTGCCAACGGCTGCGATGGCTCAGCATACTGGCTGAACAGGGAGGCGCAATACGCAAAGCCGGCCATACTGCTTGTTGCTCCTGAAGTGTTGCCCTGCGTTTTGCGCAGTCCCCAAAAACAAAAAGAGATCGACTCATGAAGTACGAACCTTTGGCCAGATCGCTCATTGCGACCTCCTTGGCGCTCAGCTGTCTCATGGCTCACGCGGCATCAGTGGCGCCGGTTGCGGCGGAAAACGGCATGGTGGTCACCGCGCAACATCTGGCGACCCATGTCGGCGTCGACGTTTTGAAAAACGGCGGCAATGCCGTGGATGCGGCAGTGGCCGTGGGCTATGCGCTGGCGGTGGTCTATCCGGCTGCGGGCAACCTTGGCGGTGGCGGGTTCATGACCATACAACTGGCGGACGGGCGCAAGACCTTCCTCGATTTCCGCGAAAAAGCGCCGCTGGCAGCGACCGCCAACATGTATCTGGACAAGGACGGTAATGTCATTCCGGAACTGAGCACGCGCGGGCACCTGGCGGTCGGCGTACCGGGTACGGTGTCCGGCATGGAGCTGGCGCTGAGCAAATACGGCACCAAACAGCGCAAGGAGATGATTGCCCCGGCGATCAAACTGGCCGAAGACGGTTTCGAATTGCAGCAGGGCGATGTCGAGCTGCTCGAATACGCGACGGATGTGTTCAAGAAGGACATGCGCGATTCCGGCTCGATCTTCCTCAGCAACGGCGAGCCGATGCAGGTCGGGCAGAAACTGGTGCAAAAGGATCTGGCGAAAACCCTGCGGACAATCTCCGACAAGGGCGCCGACGGCTTCTACAAAGGTTGGGTCGCCGATGCCATTGTCACTTCCAGCCAGGCCAACAAAGGCATCATCAGCCAGGCCGACCTGGACAAATACAAGACTCGCGAACTGGCCCCGGTTGAGTGCGATTATCGCGGCTATCACGTGGTCTCGGCGCCACCGCCGAGCTCCGGCGGGGTGGTGATCTGCCAGATCATGAATATCCTCGAAGGCTATCCGATGAAGGACTTGGGCTTCCATTCCGCTCAGGGCATGCACTACCAGATCGAAGCGATGCGCCACGCGTACGTTGATCGCAACAGCTACCTCGGCGATCCGGATTTCGTGAAGAATCCGATCGAGCATCTGCTGGACAAGAATTACGCGACCAAACTGCGCAACGCCATCCAGCCGCAGAAGGCCGGCGTGTCGGCTGAGCTCAAGCCCGGTGTAGCGCCCCACGAAGGCAGCAACACCACGCACTATTCGATTGTCGACAAGTGGGGCAATGCCGTTTCGGTGACGTACACGCTCAACGACTGGTTCGGCGCGGGCGTGATGGCGAGCAAGACCGGGGTGATCCTCAACGATGAAATGGACGACTTCACCTCCAAGGTCGGCGTTCCGAACATGTATGGGCTGGTTCAAGGCGAGGCTAACGCTATCGCACCGGGCAAGGCGCCGCTGTCGTCGATGAGTCCGACCATCGTCACCAAGGATGGCAAAGTGGTGATGGTGGTCGGCACGCCGGGTGGTAGCCGGATCATCACCGCGACCTTGCTGACCATGCTCAACGTCATCGATTACGGCATGGGCTTGCAGGAAGCGGTCGACGCGCCGCGCTTCCATCAGCAGTGGATGCCGGAGGAAACCAACCTCGAAGACTTCGCCGCCAGCCCGGATACGAAAAAAATCCTGGAAAGCTGGGGCCACAAGTTTGCCGGCCCGCAGGATGCCAACCACATCGCCGCGATTCTGGTCGGCGCGCCGTCACTGGACGGCAAACCGGTTGGCAAGAATCGCTTCTACGGCGCCAACGATCCACGGCGCAATACCGGCTTGTCTTTGGGTTACTGAGCGGAGTAAAAAGGGGCGGGCGCAGGTCCGCCCTATTCTCAAGGACTGATCAAGGAAGGCTCGACATGACCACCGCATTACTGATCATCGACGTCCAGCAGGCGCTGTGTGCTGGTGAATATCAGTGCTTTGAAATCGACCGCGTGATCGCCACGATCAATGATCTCAGCCAACGCGCCCGTACGGCTGGCGTTCCGGTGGTTTTGATTCAGCACGAAGAAAAGGACGGCTCATTTGTTCGCGGTGCTGAGGGTTGGCAACTGGCGAAAAACCTTCTGACTTCTACGAAAGACCTGCGCGTAGACAAAACCACCGGGGACTCTTTCTACCAGACCGATCTCGGCAAGCTGCTGCCCAGCGAGGACTTCGAACGCCTGATCATCTGCGGCCTGCAAACCGATTACTGCGTCAACGCCACGGTGCGCAGCGCGCATTCACTGGGCTACGACATCGTCGTCGCGCGAGATGCGCATTCAACGGTCGATAACGGCAACATGAGCGCCGAGGACATCATTGCCGAACACAACAAGGACTTCGCCGCCCTGACCAGTTCCGTGGCACGAATCGACGTCAAACCGGCAGCCCAAATCACCATCTGAACCCACATAAAACCCCTGTGGGAGCGAGCCTGCTCGCGAAAGCGCTGTGACAGCCAACATCAAACCGACTGATATACCGCCTTCGCGAGCAGGTTCGCTCCCACAGGGGTGAGCAGGCTCTACGACAGCGGCGATTTACGGCAGCAGCACTGGCATAATCCCCGCCGCCCGAAGAATGGAATCTCTCGATGTTCGCTATCTACCTGCGTCACGCCGTGGCGCTGACATCTCTCGTCCTCGCCTGCACCGCCCATGCCAGCAGTTTCGATTGCACCGACGCCACCAGCAAAACCGAAAAAGCCATCTGCACTGATCCCTACCTCTCAACCCTTGACGACAAGCTCGCCGAGCAATGGCGGACCACGCTGGGCAAAGTTGCCGATCCCAATATGCTGAAAACCGACCAGCGTCAGTGGCTGAAAAGCCGCAACGCCTGCGGTGCCCTGAGCGCGTGTCTTCGGCGCGAATACCTGATGCGCCTCACTGAGCTCGATCACGCGGTTCAGCCCTTCAGTTGGGATGCCACCTGGCAACTGATTCCGCGCGGCACCTCGACCTCGGCGACCCTTGTCACCCAACGTCGTAATGCCACGCATATCGCCATCGATATCTCGGCAGGCGAGGGCGCCAATTCCGGAGACTTGACTGGCGTTGCCATACTCAAGGATGGAACAGCCGTGTACGCCGAGGACGCCTGCAAACTCGCTTTCACGCCCATCAATGGCGTACTGAACGTCACGCAAACCGGTGCGGACTCCGACTGCGGCGGAGGCATGGGCGTGTATTACGCCGGTCGGTATGTCGCCTCCGAACAACCGCTGAAGCTGGATTACGATCTGCTCAGCCTGGGTCTGGCTCGCACGCCCGCAGAAGATCAGGTACTGCGTTCGCTGCTCAAGACCGACTACCAAAAACTGGTAGAGACCTCCGGTTCCTTGCAGGTCGGCGAAGACTCAAAAGATGTGCCCGATGCTCAGGTTGTAGAAATGTGGATGCGCGGTCTCGGCGGCATCGGGATCCTGATGAGCGCGGCCGATGCGCAGGTCTGGCTGATCTTCAAAAGCTACGATGACCAGAGCCATGAACATCTGCGGTACTACACCAACGTGGCGAAGTGGAAGAAGCGGCTGCCCGATGTGCTGCAGGGCTGGTATGACCGCATGCACGAAAGTCAGTCGTCTCTGGTTCTGGAAATGATGCCCTGAGCCACAACTCCATCCGCCCCACGCAATAACCGCTCGATCTGCGCCAATTCCCACGTGCTGAGCAGACTCACCGGGTCCGTGCCATAACGCTGCCAAGTGTCCAGCGTCGCTTCATCCCCGGCGCAGTTGCGCGCGTATTCACAGTGATGCAAGTGTCCCTCGGCGAAGTCCAACCGCAGATGCCAGCCCTCGATATCAACGGCAATCAGCCCGGTCTCGGACATTACCTGGCAGACTTCGAACCCAAGCACGCCCAGCGCAGCTTCGCGCAGGCGCTGACACACATCACGGGCGGACAAAAACGCTGACATGCTGCGACTCGATTCGATGGACAAGCCTGCAAGGATAAGGCCCGCGCCACCCCATGTCAGCGTTTCACTGGCCCGAGGCTGAACAATTCCGTAACATTCGCCTCCCTCTTTTTTCGCGAAAACAGCAGCCGTGCCCAGCGGCCGCTCAGTCAGGTAAGCCATGAAACCGATTCGTCTGCGCGCCGATGTCCTCGCCGGACTCACCACCTCGTTCGCCCTGTTGCCCGAATGCATTGCTTTCGCGCTGGTCGCGCATCTCAATCCGCTGATGGGCCTGTACGGCGCGTTCATCATTTGCACGCTGACGGCGTTGTTTGGCGGTCGACCGGGCATGGTTTCCGGTGCGGCGGGTTCGATGGCGGTGGTGATCGTCGCGCTGGTGGTGCAACACGGCGTGCAATATCTGCTGGCAACGGTGCTGCTCGGCGGTCTGATCATGATGGCGTTCGGGCTGTTGCGCTTGGGCAAACTGGTGCGCATGGTGCCGCATCCGGTGATGCTCGGTTTCGTCAACGGCCTGGCGATCATCATTGCGCTGGCGCAACTGGAGCACTTCAAAAGCGGCGAGCACTGGCTCAGCGGTACGCCGCTGTATCTGATGACCGGGCTGGTGCTACTGACCATGGCCATCGTTTACATCCTGCCGCGCCTGACCAAAGCGGTACCGCCGGCCCTGGTGGCGATCCTTGGTGTCGGCCTGCTGGTCTACCTGTTCGGGCTGCCGACCCGCACCCTCGGCGACATGGCGCACATTGCCGGCGGTCTGCCGACGTTCGCCATGCCGGACATTGCGTGGAGCCTGGAAACGCTGCGCATCATCGCCCCGTACGCGATCCTGATGGCGATGGTCGGCCTGCTGGAAACCCTGCTGACGCTGAACCTGACCGACGAGATCACCGAAACCCGTGGCTATCCGGATCGCGAGTGCGTAGCGCTCGGCGCGGCGAACATGGTGTCCGGGGCGTTCGGTGGCATGGGCGGTTGCGCGATGATCGGGCAGACCGTGATCAATCTCAGCTCCGGCGGGCGCGGGCGCTTGTCCGGCGTGGTTGCCGGCGTGCTGATTCTGTTGTTCATTCTGTTTCTGTCACCGCTGATCGAGCGTATTCCGCTCGCCGCGCTGGTGGGGGTGATGTTCGTGGTGTCGCAGCAGACCTTCGCCTGGGCGTCGTTGCGGGTGATCAACAAGGTGCCGCTGCACGATGTGCTGGTGATCATCGCCGTGACTACCATCACCGTGTTCACCGATCTGGCCACGGCCGTGCTGTGCGGGATCATCATCGCTGCGCTCAACTTCGCCTGGCAGCAGGCCCGCGAGCTGTATGCCGATGAACATCTGGAGGCCGACGGCAGCAAGCTCTATCGCCTGCACGGCACGCTGTTCTTTGCCTCGACCACGCCGTTTCTCAATCAGTTCGACCCGGCCAACGACCCGGCCAAAGTCACTCTCGACTGCCGACACCTGAGCTTTGTCGATTACTCGGCGATCGCCGCATTGAAAACCCTGCGTGAACGCTACGCCAAGGCGGGCAAGCATCTACAGGTGTTTCATCTGTCGGAACGCTGCAAGAAATTACTCAAGCGCGCCGGCGTCGATCACGACTGACGCCGCTGGTTTTGCGTCCTTGAGCCAGGTCTTGCCGAGAATCCGCGAGACCTGTTCGGCGGAGTAGGGCTTGGCGAGAAATTCAAAACCTTCGTACCCGCTGCGCGCCAGTTCTTCGCTGTAGCCGGAGGTCAGAATCACCGGCAGATCGGGGCGGCGCTGGCGCAGTTCCTTGGCCAACGCGACGCCGGTGATGCCCGGCATGACTACGTCGGAAAACACCGCATCGAACGCGCTGGCATCGCTACCGGCCAACTGCAGGGCTTCTTCGGCGTTGGTCGCCCACGCGGTTTCATAGCCCAGATCCTGGAGGATCTGGTTGGCGAAACGGCCGACATCGAGATTGTCTTCGACCACCAGCACCCGGCGTTTTTCGCAGGCCGGCTGCACCTCGCCATCGTCCTCTGCCTCGTCCATTTCTGCCTCGATCGCCGGCACTTGCGGCAAATACAAGGTGAACTCGGTGCCTTGACCAAGGACGCTGGAAACATCGACGTTGCCGCCCGATTGCTTGGCGAAGCCGAACACCTGCGACAGCCCCAGCCCCGTGCCTTTGCCGACAGCCTTGGTGGTAAAGAACGGCTCGAAGATGTGTTCGAGGGTGTGTGCGTCGATGCCGGCACCGGTGTCGGCCAGGGCAATCGACACGAAATGGCTGCTGGACCCAGCGTGGCCGCGAATCGGCGGCAGCGCTTTATGGCACTCCAGGCGCAATTTCAGCTCACCCTGACCATTCATGGCGTCGCGAGCGTTCAGGGCGATGTTGATCAATGCTGTTTCGAACTGACTGAGATCGACGCGGATGTAGCAGGGGTGATCCGGGCGCTCGACGCACACGTGAATCTGCGCGCCGGTGACCGATTCGAGCATCTCGCCGATGTTTGCCAAACGTTCGCCGGCGTCGACTACCTGCGGATTGAGCGGCTGACGGCGGGCGAAGGCGAGCAACTGGCTGGTCAGCTTGGAGGCCCGCTCGACGGTGTCGGACACCGCGCGCATGTAGCGCTGGCGGCGTTCTTCCGGCAGGTTGGGCTGGCGCAGAAAATCCACCGACGAACGAATGATCGTCAGCAAATTGTTGAAGTCATGGGCGACGCCGCCGGTTAATTGGCCGATGGCTTCGAGCTTTTGCGACTGGCGCAACGCCGACTCGGCCTGGGCCAGACGCAGGCTGCGCTCTTCGACCCGTTGCTCCAGCGTGGCATTGAGTTCGGCCAATGCGAGCAGGCCCTCGCGCACGTTCGCATCGGCGCGCACCCGTTCGATGTGCGCCCAGCAACGTTCGGTGACTTCGCTGAGCAGCGCCTGTTCGAAGCTCGACCAGACACGCGGCACTTTGTCGTGAATGGCCATTAACGCGGTAAGACGGCCTTGCTTGATCAGCGGCACGCAAATGGTGGCGGTGATGCCTATGCCCTGAAAGGTCGCTGATTCTTCCGGCGGCAATTCGCTGCGGTTGTCGTGGATCACCAACGGTTGACCCGCGCGCAGAAGACGTACGGCTTTCTCGCCGAAATCGCGCAAACGGTAGTGGCCGACGATGCTCGGCGAACCCGGCGCTGCATAGTCGCCGCGAATGGTGAAGCCATCCTCGTCGGCATCCATGTCGGCGTAGGCGCAATTGGACAGACGCAGTTGCTCGACCATCAGCCGCGTGCTTGCCGCCAGGATTGCTTGCGCATCCGTGGCATTGGTCACCGCTTCGCCGATGGCATCGAGGACGGCCAGGCGTCGGTTGAGATAAACGGTCTGGGTGGTCTCGGTGACGGTGTCGATCATGCCGACGACATTGCCGTGGGAATCACGAATCGGGCTATAGCAAAAAGTGAAGAACGCCTGCTCCGGGCCTTTGCCGCGTTCGATCTGCAGAGCGAAGTTTTCGATGTAAGTGGCCTGGCCGGCGTACGCGGCCTCAGCAATCGGGCTGATCTCGTGCCAGGCTTCCTTCCAGATGTCGCTGAAAGGGCGTCCCAACGCGTGCGGCTTGTCGCCGAGAATCGGTACGAAGGCGTCGTTATAGAGTGTGATGAGTTGCGGGCCCCAGACGATCGCCTGAGGAAAATGCGAGGCGAGACTGAGCGAGACAGTGGTCTTGAGTACATCGGGCCAGTTTTCCAACGGGCCGAGGGGCGAATTCGCCCAGTCGTGACGGCGGATCTGCCCGGCCATCTCGCCGTTGTCTTGCAACCAGTCTGTCATGGGGTTCGTGTCTTTCCGGGGCATTTGTCTGAGAACAAAGACCTGCGCGCAGGGTGTTTGGTTTCAGCGCACCAGACACTGTTTGCGCTGCGAATTATTCTGACCTACATCATGGCAGCAAAAAACAGCGCTGGCGAAAAGAGCATCTTTTCGCCAGCGGATTTTTCTTCAGTTCGTGAGCGACTGCTCAGGCCTCGACGGTCGGGAAATCAATGTCGGTCAGCGCCGTGTTGTTCAGGTAGTTGGTCAATGTCTGCACGGCCACTAGGGCAATGACTTCGATGATCTTGCGGTCATCGATACCGGCAGCGCGGGCAGCGGCCAACTGTTCATCGCTCAAGTGGCCACGGGTTTCGGTCAGTTGGCGGGCGAGGGCGGCGTAGGCATTCAGTTCGCCTTGACGTGCTGCGATGATGTCCTGCGCCGACAGCCCGGCTTTGCCGGCAAACACGGTGTGTGCGGACAGGCAATAGTCGCAACCGTTGACCTGCGAAGTGGCGAGGTAAACGGCTTCTTTCTCTCTGCCGCTCAATGAGGTCTTGCCGAGGATGGCCGAGGCTTGCAGGTAAGTGTCGAATGCAACCGGCGCTTGGGCGAGGGTGGTGAAGACGTTGGGCAGGAAGCCGATTTTTTTCTTCACGCCTTCCAGTGCAGGACGGGTGGCATCGGTGGCGGTGTCGAGGCTGATTGCAGGGATGCGGCTCATGGTGATTCTCCGAAATTCCGCAGCGAAGTGCAGCGGCGATGGAGAGATCTTAGGGGCTGCCAATGGCGCCTTGGCGGCAAATCGTCGAGGATATGCGGCAGATCGTCCAGATATGCCTTCGGGAGTCAGCCATGGATCGCCTTTCCACATTACTTAGTCATTTCGGTGTGAACGCCGGCACCTTCCATAGCGGCGCGTTTTGCGGCGTGAGCGTTCACGAAGGCGAACCGGTCGGCCATGTGCATGTTCTGCAAGCCGGGGCGTTGCTGCTCAAACCGGGCAACGAGCGGGAAATTCGCCTGGAAGAACCGTCGCTGATTTTCTTTCCCCGGCCTTTCACTCACCGGATGTTTGCCGACGAGGCCATGGCCAGCCAAGTGGTGTGCGCCTCGCTGACCTTCGACGGTGGCTCGGGCAATGCCTTGGCCGCCGCGTTACCGGACTATCTGGTGTTGAAACTCACCGACATCCCGGAATTGCGCAGCACCCTTGACTGGCTGTTCAACGAAGCTTTTGAAGGGCATTGCGGGCGCGTGGCGGTGATGGATCGTCTGTTTGAATTGCTGGTGATTCTGCTGCTGCGCCATCTCATCGGCAGTCGAGATCAGCAACCGGGCATGATGGCCGGACTGGCTGATCCGCGCGTGTCTCGCGCCTTGAACCTGATCCACGAGCAGCCGCACAAGCCTTGGAGTGTCGCTGATCTCGCGGCGGCGGCGAACCAGTCCCGCGCCGGTTTTGCCGAGCAGTTCCGCCGTGTGGTCGGGCAGACGCCGGCCGATTACCTGCTGAGCTGGCGCGTCAGTCTTGCGCAGAAACGCCTGCGCGAAGGCCGCCCGATTGCACTGATTGCCGAGGAGGTTGGATACGAAAGTCCGTCGGCGCTGGCCCGGGCATTTCGGCGCAAGACCGGTCTCAGTCCACGGCAATGGAAAGCCGAACACTGAACATTACTTGGCGAATTTCTTCGCTCCGCCCACGCAAAGAATCACCCCCAGCGTGACGCCGAGCATGCCGACACTGACCTGCTCATGCAACAACGTCGCCGCCAGTGCCAGACCAAAAAACGGCTGCAGCAACTGCAACTGCCCGACCGCTGCGATTCCACCTTGTGCCAGACCGCGATACCAGAACACGAAGCCGATCAGCATGCTGAACAGCGACACGTAGCCCAGGCACATCCACGCAGGCAAGCTGATGTCGGCGAACGAGGCGGGCGCCAGCCACAGGCTCAGCACTGTCATCAGCGGTAACGACAACACCAGCGCCCAGCAGATCACCTGCCAGCCGCCGAGGCTGCGCGACAGTTTCGCGCCTTCGGCGTAACCGAGGCCGCAGGCCAGGATCGCCGCGAGCATCAGCAGATCGCCGGTGGGCGAGGCGCTCACGCCTTGGGACAGGGCAAAGCCCACCACCAATGCGCTGCCCAGCACTGAAAAGATCCAGAACACTGGACGTGGCCGCTCACCGCCACGCAAGACACCAAACATCGCCGTGGCCAGCGGCAGCAATCCTACAAACACAATCGAGTGCGCTGACGTTACGTGCTGCAATGCCAACGCGGTCAGCAGCGGGAAACCCAACACCACGCCCAGTGCCACAATCAACAGCGACAGCCACTGATGGCGCGACGGTCGCGGTTGCTTGAACAACAGCAGAAGTGCTACGGCCAGTGCGCCGGCGATCGCTGCTCGCACCATGGTCAGAAACACCGGATCGAATTCCAGCACCGCCAAACGTGTGGCCGGCAGCGAACCGCTGAAAATCAGCACGCCGATAAAACCGTTGATCCAGCCGCTGGTTTTTTCCAGCGCCGGGTGGGCCGCAGTCGATGTTGTGTGCATGTCGGTCGCGCTCAAAAAGTGGCTTGTGTCGCCGTGATCCTATGGTCGAGAATCAGCACAATCAAAAAATTGTCATGGATACAGCCGACATGCCGCGTTCCCGTTACAAGACCCTGGTTGATCGCTATGCGGCAGACATTCGTGGCGGACAATTGGCGCCGGGCACGCGACTGCCAACGCATCGGCAGCTGGCGAGCCAGGAAGGTCTGGCGCTGGTTACCGCTTCACGGGTTTATGCCGAGCTTGAAGCGATGGGCCTGGTCAGTGGCGAAGCCGGGCGCGGCACGTTTGTTCGGGAAACGTCGCTGGCGCCGTGGCAGGGCATCGATCAGAAAGACGTGGCGGTCGGCATGATCGACCTGAATTTCAACTATCCCTCGTTGCCAGGTCAGGCTGAACTGTTGCGCACGGCGTTGCGCCAACTGGCGTTGTCCGGTGATCTGGAAGCGTTGTTGCGTTATCAACCCCACGCCGGGCGTGCCCACGAACGCGCCTCGGTCGCGCGACATTTGTCGACACGCGGCGTGACCGTTGAAGCCGACCAGGTGCTGATCGTCAATGGCGCTCAGCAAGGTTTGGCGGTGACGCTGATGGCTCTGCTCAAACCCGGCGATGTGATTGTCGCCGATGCGCTGACCTATTCGGGATTCAAGGTGCTGGCCGACGCGCTGCATCTGGAAGTGCTGGCGATCCCGATGACGGAGCACGGCCCGGATTTGCCGGCACTGGACAGACTCTGCCGCCAGCGTGCAGTGCGCGCCGTATACAGCATGCCGACG
Organism: Pseudomonas sp. Sample_21; assembly: GCF_004307525.1. Taxonomy (NCBI): domain Bacteria; kingdom Pseudomonadati; phylum Pseudomonadota; class Gammaproteobacteria; order Pseudomonadales; family Pseudomonadaceae; genus Pseudomonas; species Pseudomonas sp. Sample_21. Next base: position 72,824 of record NZ_RCNZ01000115.1, read on the forward strand.
CTGCACAATCCGCTGGGCTGGGTCATGCCACTGGAACAGCGCGAGCAATTGGTGGCGATTGCCCGGCGGCACGATCTGACAATCATTGAAGACGCTGCCTACGCGTTTCTGGTCGAAAACCCGCCATGTCCGTTGATTGAACTGGCACCGGAACGGACGTTTTACGTATCGGGCCTGTCGAAAAACATCGCCACCGGATTGCGGGTCGGCTTCATTGCCGCGCCGCTGCCTCAAGTGCCCGCACTGGAGCGAGTCATTCGCGCGACGACGTGGAACACGCCCGGGGTGATGACCGCCATCGCGTGCGGCTGGCTCGACGATGGCACCGTCACCGTGCTTGAGGCGCAGAAACGTCGTGATGCTACGGCGCGACAGGCCTTGGCCGCCGAGGTACTCAAAGGGCTGCGCTACATTGCTCATCCGGCCTCGTATTTTCTCTGGTTGCCGTTGCCCGAAGATGTGCGTGCCGATCAGATCGTGGTCGAGTTGATGCAGCAGCAGATTTCGGTCACCAGCGCCGAGCCGTTTTCGCTGTCGGCCCATACGCCCCATGCGATTCGTCTGGCGCTCGGCTCGGTGGAGATGCAGGTGTTGCGTCAGGCGTTGATCACCGTCAGAACGGTTGTCGGCGCTTATCTGTAAACTGCGCCCACGCCATGCAAAGCGAGGTTTGGACTGTTCAATGAAATTCACCACAGCACTGCTTTTCGCCCTGATCTTCAGCACCAGCGCACAGGCTGAGGGCGACCCTGAGGCCGGGGCGGAAATCTTTCCGCGTCTGTGCGGCGGTTGCCATCAGGTTGGCGAGTCGGCTCGTTCGGGGTTTGGTCCGCAGTTGAACGGCGTCATTGGCCGGGCTGCGGGGACTTCGGCAAATTATGTTTATTCCGATGCGATGAAGAACTCGGGGATTACCTGGGATCGGGCGACGCTGAAGGCGTATCTGAAGGATCCGAAAGGGGTGGTGCCGGGGACGCGGATGATTTTCTGGGGGCTGAGTGATGAGGAGAAGCTGGAAAATCTGTTGGCTTATCTGCAGAGGTTCAGTGCTGAGCCCTAGTCGGGCGATGGTTTCCTGGCTGATTGAGTACATAGCCATTGCTGCGGTAACGGCTGCTTAGGGTTCCGCCCTTACGGCGGGTCACCTTTTTTTGCTTTTCTGTGGGAGCGAGCCTGCTCGCGAAAGCGGTTCTCCAAACGACCCATATTTCCGCTTTTACCCCATCCCTGTGGGAGCTGGCTTGCCAGCGATGGGGTCGGTGAGCCGGCCTGTCTCTGGTTGATATACGCCGGTGTCAGTGGGCATGGAACGCGACCTGATTGCGCCCCGCAGCCTTCGCCTGATACAGCTGCTGATCGGCACGTTTGATCAGCGTCGTATGGTTGTTGTCCGCCGGATCTGCCAGGCCGAGGCCAATACTCACCGTGACGTTGCCGACGCCGGGAAACTGCGCTTCGGCCACCGCTGCGCGAATCTTTTCGGCGACGACTTCCGGGGTGTCGGGTTGCGCGACTTCCGGCAGCAGTACGGCGAACTCTTCGCCGCCGTAGCGGGCGACGAAATCGGTGCTGCGTACGCTGTTCTGGATCAAGGTCGCCAGTTGTTGCAGGACCTCGTCACCGACCGCGTGGCCGTGGCTGTCATTGATGCGTTTGAAGTGGTCGGCATCGATCAGCAGCAGGGCAAACGGGCGTCCGGTGCGTCGGGACAGCAGCGAGTATTCAGTGATTTTTTCGTCAAACCGGCGACGGTTGTAAACGCCGGTCAGGCCGTCGTGAGTGGCCAGGCTCAGCAGCTCGGCGTTGGCCTCGGTGAGTGCGGCGGTGCGTTGCGCCACGGTGGCTTCAAGCGAGGCGTTGGCTTCTTGCAGTTCGCGTTCCTTGCCGAGCAGTGACTGCGTCATTGCGTCGATGGACTGGCCGAGCTGGGCGATTTCCAGCACCGGATGCTGGAGCTGGAACTGTGCGCCGGACTGGTTGTTCTGCACTTGTTTGGCCGAGCGTGCCAGTTGTTCGATCGGCCGGCTCAGGTACAGCGCCAGATAATAAGCCACCAGACCGAAAACGATGGCGGCGAAAACGCCGAGTATCAACAGTTCATATTGCAGCATCCGCGCCGGTTGCAGCGCAGTCTCCAATGGCTGGCGAATGGCGATCGACCATGATAGCGCCGTGCCCGATGGCGTCGGCACGGTGACCATGCTGGTCAGGTAACCGTTGGCCGCCGTCCAGCCCGGCAATATCGAATCGCCGATCGCCAGCTGTTGGCCCATCAGCGCTTCGGGGTAGAGCACCTTGCCATCGTGGTCGACGATCAGCGCCTGAATATCCGGCGCCGAGTTCTTGTGGGAAAACGCCGCCGACTCGACGATTCGCGTCACCCAACTCCAGTGCGCATGTGCGCCCAGCACGCCAATCACCTGCCCTTCGGCATTGTGGATTGGCGCGGCGAAATCGATGAAGCGCAGCGGCTCGCCATTGGGCAGGCCCGGCAACAACTTGGCCAGCAACACTGCTTCGTGGGGATCGCCGGTGTATTGCCGGCGCAGGCCGATCTGGAACCACGGGCGTTTTTGTACTGATTGACCGACCAGCAGATCATTGACCGCCTGGCGCACGTTGCCCTCGGCGTCGGTGACGCCCATCCACGCATATTCGGCGCGCGCCTGGGTGCGCAACTGCATCGACTTGAGGATGGCTGGATTGTCCAGATCGCCACGCTCCAGATGCGGCGCGCGACTGAGCAGATAGACCTCCAGTTGCCGCTCGCGCAGCTGCTCACCCAACAACGTCGCCGCCGAGCGCGCCGTGTTCAGCAACGCGTTGCCGCTGGCCTGTTTCATTTGTTCGGTGGCGATATGACCGACATAAAAGCCGACGCTCAATAACGTCAGCAGGGACAAACCGCCGAACCACAGGGTGAGATGGCTACGCAGACTGGCTTTGAACATGGAGGCGGGTGTCTGTCTTTATTGAAGTGGCGCCATGGTATGCGACATCGCCGACGGCGGGCCAGCGAACGGGTTCAAGTAAATACAAAGAAGATTGATGCCAATGAGCCATCATTTTGGTTAGAATGCGCGCCGCCCGAGAGACGGATCCCGGGCGTTTCCCCATGGAGTTTTACTGTGAAATACCTCAGCAAAGTAGTCGCCGCCGCACTGTTCGGTGTGGTTCTGGCAGGTTGCACCGGCGCCCCGATGAAAACCGCCCATTACGACAGCAACCAATACACCGTGGTTGGCCACAGCGAAGCATCGGCCACCGGCCTGCTGCTGTTTGGCATTATCCCGATCCGCCAGAACAGCCGATTTGTGCGCGCGCAAAACGCGGCCATCCAAGCCAAGGGCGGCGATGCAATGATCAACACGCAGGTTCAGGAAAACTGGTTCTGGGCCTGGGTTCTGACCGGCTACACCACCACCATCTCCGGTGACGTGGTCAAGCTGAAAACCGCGCAATAAGCGACGGCTGAATGCAAAAAAGCCCGGCTGATCAGGCCGGGCTTTTTCATGGGTGTTGCGGTCATGCAGTAGATTCATGCAACGCGGCGCTCGATCAGACGATCAGAGCCACCTTCAGCGACGCGGCGCTCGATCAGACGATCAGAGCCACCTTCAGCGACGCGGCGTTCGAGCAGACGATCCGAACCACCTTCAGCAACGCGGCGTTCGATCAGACGATCCGAACCACCTTCGGCAACACGGCGTTCGATCAGACGATCCGAACCGCCTTCGGCAACGCGACGTTCGAGCAGACGATCCGAACCACCTTCGGCAACACGGCGTTCGAGCAGACGATCCGAACCACCTTCGGCAACGCGGCGTTCGATCAGACGATCCGAACCGCCATCAGCAACGCGACGTTCGAGCAGACGATCTGAACCACCTTCGGCAACACGGCGTTCGAGCAGACGGTCCGAACCACCTTCAGCCAGACGGCTTTCGATCAGCTTGTCCGAGCCGCCTTCAGCGACCAGGGTGTGAGCAGGCGTTACTGCAAAAGCGTTAACTGCGAAAACCGAGAAAGCGATGCCGAGAAGGGTTTGGCGTTTCATGATCGTGTGCTCCAGAAAGTTGTTTGTTTGTCTGGAGCCGATGTTACGCCGCGCAGTTTTTATGAGAACTTCATTGACGTGATGGTGAACATCGACGCCGATGATGTTTGCCAGGAGCGTTGATTCAGAGCGCTTTCGCCCGGATGCACAACTCGCCGCTGGCACGAATCAGCGCCAGGTCATGCAGCGAATCGGCGGCCAGACCGTTGCGGACATCGGCCAGCCAGGCCGGGCAATTCGGATCCTGGCGATAGGGCGCGAAGGCGGCGTACTGCTGCAACAAGCGCTTTTGCAGTTCATCCAGGCGCGGGCGGATCTGTTTGCCCAGATCCGGACGCGGTGTGTCCGGTGCAGCACCTGCCGCTTGCCATTGCGCGAGCAGACCGTATTGCACCAGTTTGTTCGCTTCCATCTGTGCGGCGATCAGTTGCGCGACGTCGTCCGGATCGAGTTTGTGTTCGGTGGCCAGAGTTCGGGCATTGGCGATGACCTGCGCCTCACGCGGGCTGTCCTGAATAGGCTTGCCGCTGTCCCATTTGGTCAACGCAACCAGATCACCGATGCTCAGGCGTTCATTCAAAGTGGCCAGTAGCGGTTTCAATGAAGCAGGCGCTGCTGCGGGTTCGGCTGCCTGCGCGTAGGCGGCCGACAGAGCGAGGAGGGAGCCAAGCAGAAAATTTGCAACGTTACGCATGAACCGAGCCTCAATAGTACGTGTCGACAGAGTCGCTGATTTACCACAGCCGCAACACTGACACAAAGCGATGCGCGGCATTTACACAAATGCAAAACAGACAATCAACACCGTCTGGAAATGTTGATTGCACGCTGCACGCAACTCACCGAAGCTATCGTCAATCAGGCCTGCCGCCGTCGAGATGGACCTCCATTCAATGCATAGCGCCACCTTCGCCAAACCGCTCTGGCAAACCTATCTGCTGTTTCTCGCGCCGATGGTGCTGTCGAACTTCCTGCAATCGATGTCCGGGACGGTCAACAGCATCTACATCGGTCAGATGCTCGGCACCCAAGCGCTTGCGGCCGTATCCGGCATGTTTCCTGTCGTGTTCTTTTTCATCGCCCTGGTCATCGGCCTCGGCGCTGGCGCAGGCGTGTTGATCGGCCAGGCGTGGGGCGCGCGCGAAACGCACATGGTGAAGGCGATTGCCGGAGCGACGTTGCTGCTGGGTGTGTTGATCGGTTTGGTCGCGGCGGTGCTGGGCACGGTGTTTGCGCGACAGGCACTGACGGGGTTGGGCACGCCGGCGGATGTACTCGACGACGCGGTGGACTATGCCCACGTCATGTTGTGGATTCTGCCATCGCTATTGGTATTCGTACTGTTCACCCAATTGCTGCGTGGGGTCAGCGATACGCTGTCGCCACTGCTCGCGCTGATCGTCTCCACCGCCGTGGGGCTGGCGCTGACGCCGGCGTTGATTCGCGGCTGGCTGGGTTTGCCGCCATTGGGCATTCAGAGCGCGGCGTATGCCGGGCTGGCGGGGAATCTGTCGGCAATGGCGTGGCTGGCCTGGCGGCTGATTCGCAAGCGCCATCCGCTAGCGCCGGATCGAGAGTTCTTCGCCGCGCTGCGATTGGATCGGGTCATTCTCGGCAAGGTCCTGCGCATCGGCCTGCCCACCGGGGTACAGATGATCGTCCTGTCGTTATCGGAGCTGGTGATCCTGGCACTGGTCAATCAGCACGGCTCGCAAGCGACAGCGGCGTATGGCGCAGTAACGCAGATCGTCAACTATGTGCAGTTTCCGGCGCTGTCGATTGCAATCACCGCATCGATCCTTGGTGCCCAGGCAATCGGCGCCGGGCATCTGCAACGCATGGGTCCGATCCTGCGCACCGGGCTGTTGATCAATGTGTGCCTGACCGGTGGCCTGATTGTGCTGGGTTATCTGTTATCGCACTGGTTGCTGGGCCTGTTCCTCACCGAGGACTCGACCCGGGCGATGGCCGAGCACCTGCTGCATATCATGCTCTGGAGCCTGTTGGTATTCGGTTTCCAGGCCATCATCGGCGGGATCATGCGCGCCAGCGGCACTGTCCTGGTGCCGGTGGTCATTTCGATTATCTGTGTGGTCGGCGTGCAGTTGCCGGCGGCTTACTGGCTCGACGGGCAGTTCGGTTTGCAGGGTGTGTGGATGGCGTTCCCGGTTGCTTATCTGGGAATGCTGATTTTGCAGACCCTGTATTACAAATTGGTGTGGAAGCATCAGAAGATAGAGCGGTTGATATAGGCGCTGGCATAACAACGGGTTGTTTGCTTAAGTCAACCAAGGCCCTCGACGACACGCCGCCCGGAGAATTCCATGACGTTGCGATTGCTGCTGGTTGCCGCGTTTACATCGTGCGTCATGGTCGGTGCGCAGGCCGCTGAATACAACCGGGTCAACACCAGCGCCAGCCAGATCAGTTTCACCTACAACCAGATGGGCTCGCGAATGTACGGCACCTTCGGCAGATTCGAGGCGACGCTGGACTTCGATACCGACGACCTCGGCAAAGCCCAGACCACGCTGCATATCGATCTCGCCAGCATCGATGCTGGCAGTGAAGACGCCAATACCGAACTGGTGAAACCGGCGTGGTTCGACACCGGGAAATTCCCGCTCGCGGTGTTCAAGTCCAGCCGTTTTACTCAAGTTAACGAGCATCGTTACCAAGTCGCCGGTCAGCTCACGCTCAAGGGCATCACTCGCGAGGTCGAGGTGCCGGTGGAGTTGAAACCGGACAACGCCATCGGCATCTTCGACGGTGAGTTGGTGCTCAATCGAGAGGAGTTCGGCCTCGGCGCAGGGGAGTGGGCCGACAGCGTGGTGTCCAGAGACATCAACATCAAATTCAGAGTGGTGGCGCCACAACAGTGACCGTTCAGTAATATCGGTCCTGTTCCTTCATCGCCTGAATCTGCCAGAACGTCCGGCCGGAAATCAGCAGGAACAGCAGGGCGAGCGTCACGCCGCCGGTCATGATGTAAAAACCTGCGCGATAGCTTTGCAGCTGGCTGGCGATGGCGCTTTTTTCCGGCATCCAGGGCGAGACCAATAGCGCAATCGGGCCATTGACTTCGTACTGGGTGTGTTCGGCGTAGCGTTCGTCGACAAAATCACCTTCATGGAGCTGGCCCAGCTCGTCGGCATAACGATAGTGAATGATTTTGCCATTCTTGTTCATCAGGATCTCTTCCAGCTGCGTGACAGTGCCGTTGGTTTGCGCGCCATTGAAATTCAGCAGCGCATACAGAATGCCTTGATGGCGCGCCATCCCGGCGAGGAGCAAGACCACGCAGCAGGCGACAGTGAGCATGACGACGCGGTTGTAAAGATGATCTTTTGCGGCTTCGCGCGGGTAATACATGGCCCGGTCCTTGGTAGTGAAATGAAGGTGTTCGTTACATCGGCCTTCGACAGCGGATCTTTAAACGGTGGTCTATCGCGGCACGGTATGATGTCGCGGTTCGTCGACGGCTCTGATCATCGGCAACGTTTTTTATCGCCGGAGTTTGCCCATGCCACGCATCACCCACTACACCTCCCCATGCCCGGAAAACGTCAACAGCCAGATCCTGCAAATGGTCGTCGACTACCTGACCGACATCAGTGCGGTCGGCCTCGGCCCGAGCAATCTGCTGTACAACGTTTATCAGTACGCGGTGGGTTATGAGGTGCATCTCTACCTTGAGGCGTTGAACGGCCAGAAGGGCACCGAGGTGGAATTGCTGGTGGCCACTAACGATGAAGACCCGGAGCAAGTCATCGGATTTCTCATCTGTCTGCCGGTGCAGGGCGATTGGGAGGCGTGCAGCGTCGCGTACATGGCGGTGCGTGAAGGCCATCGGCGCCAAGGTGTGGCGCGGGCGATGCTCACGGACATGGTCGGGCGCTATCCGCATGCGGAACTGGCCTGCAGCATTGGCAAGGTGCCGTATTTCGAGGCACTGGGTTTTGAAGTGATCGGCCAGCGCGAAACCCAGGTGCTGATGAGCACGCGGCATTACCGCAGCAACGGCCTGCGCGGGTTCATCGACACCACGCCGATCTATCGCTCGCTGGAAGTGCAGCAGATTCACACCTATCTGCTGCAGAAGAACGGCAAGCGCGCGATGCTCGATGCGGAAAAACAACGCGATCGCCATCTGGACCAGACCAGCCGCCACGTAGAAGAATTCGTCCGTCAGCGCCTGACCCTGCACTGATCGTCGGCCAATCAAAAGCCCTTGCTGCGCATCCCGCGGCAAGGGCTTTTTTGTGCCTGCTTCTCAACCGAGCTTGACGTTCATGGTGATGCGCGCGGTGAAGACTTTTTTACCCTCGCAATCGTGAATGTCGACGTTGACTACCTTGTCGCCATCGCTTTGCCAATCCACACCTTCAGCGCTGGCCACAGCGGTGACGTCGGTTTTCGCCTTGGCCAGATATTCCACGGTCATGCCTTTGGGAATCCAGCGCGCGCCGGCCGGGATCGACACGTCGGTCATCATTCCGCCGGCCAGTTCTGCCGCGTTGCACATGGCGATCGCGTGCACCGTGCCGAGGTGGTTGGTGATTTCCTTGCGAAACGGCACTTGCACGGTGGCGGCATTCGGGCGCAACTCGGAAATCAGCGGATTGATGCTGCTGAAGTACGGGGCGAACTGGCAGGCCATTTTGCTGAATGCATCCGGGCCGGCGCTGTTGAACATGCTGAGAGATTGACTCATGGGAAGCCTCGCTGGGTAGTTTGCAGAATTATGTTCCGTTACAGAACAATGTTCTGTAACGGAACGGTATTCTGTTCACGGTAAATCTGTCAACCTAGGCGCGATTTGTTCACGGGCACGTGACGCCTTTATCAACCTCCGTTTTTGGACCCGAGCAGCATGGACACCGCCGATCTATTGGAACGCAGCTACCCCGGCCGCCGCGCCGAACTCAAACGCGATATCTTTCGCAAGGCCCTGAGCCTGTTCAATGAACAGGGGATCGAGGCCACCACCATCGAAATGATCCGTGCCGAGTGCGACACCAGCGTCGGCGCGATCTACCACCATTTCGGCAACAAGGAAGGGCTGGTCGCGGCGCTGTTTTTCACCGCGTTGGAGGATCAGGCGCGTTTGCGTGATGCGTATCTGGACGCGGCCAATACCACTGAAGAAGGCGTGCAGGCGCTGGTCTTCAGCTATGTCGACTGGGTCGAGCAACAGCCGCAGTGGGCGCGATTCCAGTACCACGCGCGGTTCGCCGTGACCAAAGGCCCGTTCAAGGACGAGCTGGCCGAGCGCAACAAGACGCGCAACCTGCGTCTGCGCCAATGGCTGACGCAATCGGGTCGCGCCGCCGAACTGCAGGATTTGCCTGCCGAGCTGCTGCCATCGCTGATCATTGGCCAAGCGGACAGCTACTGCCGAGCCTGGCTGGCAGGGCGAGTCAAAGGCAGCCCGAGCGCCTATCGCGAAATGCTCGCGCAAGCGGCATGGCGTTCGATTCGTGCCGAAGGTCTCGCCTAGGACTGAAATACGCAGACAAAAAAGAGCCTCAAAGCTCTTTGATGGGGAGGAAGTAGAGCCCGTGAGGCTCAAGAGGCGTGTGAAGCAAAGCGTGGGCTTGATTGGGGTTCAGAACACCCACGCCTACGCAGCGCCGGATCAATCCAGTCACCGCGTAGCTTCATCCTAGGAGCGTGCAATGGACGACTCAAGTACCGGCAGTCGTCCTTGCACAATGCCGGTTCATGCCGGGCGCGATCCCGGCCAACCGGATTTTTTCAGCGCCGCCAGAAGCGTCTGCCCATCCAGGCCCGGCACCGAATGACCGTTGCCCTCGCTGCTGTCGCTGGCGAGCAGGGCATTGATGATCGCTTCTTCCACGGCTTCGGTCGCGGCCAGAAACAGCTCGCTGATGTGGTCGTTGTTGACCATGCGCAAACCGTCGCAGGTGGCTGCGCGTTTAGCCTCGTAAGCGGCAGGCGGGACATGATCATTGCCGGTGGCGAAAGCAATGAAGATGTCGCCGCTGTGGTCTTCGTTACCGCCGCCGGTACGCGCCAGGCCCAGGCTGGCACGCTGTGCCAGGCGCGTGCATTGATGGGGCAGCAGCGGCGCATCAGTCGCCAGGCAAACGACGATCGAGCCCATGCCCGGGTGCGGCAGCGCTGCCCGCAGGAACGGTGAATCCTTCTGTTCCATATAGCGCCCGACCGGGTAACCATCGACGCGTAATTCACTGCGAATGCCGTGGTTGGCCTGCACGATCGCGCCGACGGTCCAACCTCCCTGGGCAGCACTCAGACGTCGCGATGCGGTGCCGATGCCACCCTTGAACTCATGGCAGATCATGCCGCTGCCACCGCCCACCGCACCTTCGACTACCGGCCCATCCACGGCGCCGTTCAGTGCCTCGGCGACATGCTCGGGCTTGACGTGAAAGCCGTTGATGTCATTGAGCAGTCCATCGAAGGTCTCCAGCACCACCGGCATATTCCAGTAAAGCCGCCCGTCATCCGGCTGTTGCTCACGGTCCAGCACAATCAGCGCATCCCGCACCACACCGAGGCTGTGGGTGTTGGTAAAGGCAATCGGACTGGTCAGCAGACCGGCCTCGCGAATCCATTCCAGGCCGGTCGCATCACCGTTGCCATTGAGTACATGCACGCCGGCAAAGCACGGTTGCTGGCTGGTCGAGCCTGGGCGCGGCTGGATCAGCGTGACGCCGGTGCAAATGTCACGGCCGCTGCTGCTGCGACCGCGTACATTGCTGTGACCGACGCGCACCCCCGGCACATCGGTAATGGCGTTGAGCGGGCCGGGTTGCATCTGGCCAATCAGGATATCGAGATCACGGGCACGCGGATTCATAAGATTCAGTCTCTTCATTGAAAAGGTCGGGCGGCTTACCGCTCGGATAAGGCAGGCAGATTTCTTGCGCGGGCTACTGGCCGTTCTTGACCTTGCTCCACACCCGCGTACGCACGCGTTCGGCGGCTTTGGGCAAGGGTTCGAGGGTGTAAAGCGTGGCCATGGCGGCAGGGGACGGGTAGACCGCCGGGTTGTCGCGAGTTGCTGCTGCCACCAGCGTTGTCGCGGCGCGATTGCCGTTCGGGTACGACAGGTGGTCACTGACCGGCGCGATCACTTCCGGTCGCAGCAGGTAATCGATAAACGCCAGGCCTTGGGCGCGATTGGGCGCGTCCTTGAGCAGCACCAAGGTATCGAACCAGACTGGCGCGCCTTCCTTTGGCAGGCTGTAGGCGATCTTTACGCCGTTGTTGGCCTGCTCGGCGTTGGTCTTGGCTTCGAGCATCGCCCCGGACCAGCCAACCGCCACGCAGATATTGCCGTTGGACAGATCGCTGATGAACTTCGAAGAGTTGAAGTAGGCGATGTGCGGGCGCAGCTTGAGCAGCAATGCTTCGGCTTTTTTGTAGTCCTCGGGATCGGTGCTGTTCGGCGGCAAGCCCAGGTAATGCAGGGCGACCGGCAGCATTTCCGACGGCGAATCGAGCATCGCCACGCCGCACTCGGCCAGTTTGGCCAGATTGGCTTCGTTGAACAGCAACTCCCAGGAATCCACCGGCGCTTTGTCACCCAGCGCGGCGCGGACTTTGTCGACGTTGTAGCCAATGCCGTTGGTACCCCACAGGTAAGGCACGGCGTACTGATTGCCCGGATCGTTGACCGCGAGTTTTTTCAGCAGATCGGGGTCGAGGTTTTGCCAGCCTGGCAGTTGATCGCGAGGCAATGGGGCGAGGGCGCCGGCCTTGATCAGGGTCGGCAGGCTGAAGTTGCTCGCCACTACAACGTCGTAGCCGCTGCGGCTGGTCATCAGTTTGCCTTCGAGCACTTCGGCGCTGTCGAAGGTGTCGTACACCGGCCGGATGCCGCTGTCGCGCTGGAAATCGTGCAGCGTGTTCGGCCCGATGTAGTCGTACCAGTTGTAGACATGCACGCTCGGTACGTCTGCCGCCATGGCGACCGAGGAGAGACAAAAACAGGCCAGCAGGCCCGGGTTGATAGATCCACGGTGACGACGCATGATGCGGCACTCCTGGCCTGTCGCAGGCCGGTGATGAACTGGAGTGGTCAGGCTAACGGGCCGGTCACACCAGCCCCATTCCCATCATGGGTTACTCGAAAGGGGTAGTGCGTGGACGCGTTGTTGCAGGAATTGCCGGTGCATCAGAGTCTGGCGCGGGTATTTACCCAGCTCGGGCAGGACGGTTTCTGGCGCGCGCTGGTCGACACCCTGCGCCTCCTGGTGCCGCTGGACAATGCCCTCGTCGCCCTGATGCGGGCCGGCCAGCCACCGCGTTTGCTGATCGACTTCGACAGCAAGGGCTACGTGGAGGACCAGCAGGAGCTGGCCGGTTATACCGCCGGCATGTACCTGCTCGATCCGTTTTATCAAGCCGCCGTCAGCGGGATCAGCGACGGCCTGCACAGCCTGGCGTCCGTTGCGCCGGATCAGTTTCTGCACAGCGAGTATTACCAGAGCTACTTTCGTGCCGTGGTGGGCGAGGATGAATTGCAGTTTCTGATCAACGTCGAAGGCGCGGTACTCGGCTTGTCCCTGGGCCGCTCGACCGCGTTTGGCATGGCCGAGCAGGGCCGGCTGTTGTGCGTTCGTGACTGGGTATTGGCGGCGATGCATCGCCACATGCAGTTACTGCCACCGCAAGGACCAGTGGCTGAAGCGGTGGTGGGTGATCTGGCGACGTTGCTGGACCGTTTCGATGCCCGGCTGACCGCGCGCGAGATCGACACGGCGCGCCTGATCCTGCAGGGCTTTTCCAGCAAGGCGATGGCCCAGCAGATGGGGATTTCGCCGGAGACCGTGAAAGTGCATCGACGCAATCTCTATCACAAGCTCAACGTCACCGGGCATGGTGAGTTGTTTGCACTGGTGCTGCGGCCGACATCTTTTTGATCAACACAGAATTTGTGTGGGAGCGAGCAGGCTCGCTCCCACAGAAGGGTTTCTGGTGTTTCAGCTGATGCGCTGGAAGACCAGGGCTTTCAGGCCGCTCTCTGGATCGATATCGGGAAACTCTGGCGGGTTGTCCAGCCGATGATCGAAGCGCAGGCTGGGCGCTTCCTGGGTCACGCCATCAATGAGAAAGTCGGAACCGAACGACGGGTCGTTCATGCACGCCAGCACCGTGCCTTGCGCGGTGAGCAGTTCCGGCAAGCGGCGCAACACCCGTTGATAATCCTTGGTCAGCAAAAAGCTGCCTTTCTGAAACGACGGCGGGTCGATGATCACCAGATCGTACGGGCCGCTGTTGATCACCTTGCCCCAGGATTTGAACAGGTCGTGACCGAGAAAGCTGACCTTGCTCAGGTCGTGGCCGTTCAAACGGTGATTGTCGCGACCTCGGCTCAGGGCCGCGCGGGACATGTCGAGGTTGACCACATGGCTGGCGCCACCCTCGATTGCCGCTACGGAAAAGCCGCAGGTGTAGGCGAACAGGTTTAACACGCGCTTGCCCGCCGCTTGTTCGCGCACCCAGTTGCGGCCGTAGCGCATGTCGAGAAACAGCCCGGTGTTCTGCTTGCGTCCCAGGTCGACGCGGTACTGCAAGCCACCCTCGACGATGGTCATTTCTTCGATTTCCTCACCGATCAGCCATTCGGCCGTGCTTTGCGGCAGATAACGGTGCTGGATCAGCAAAGTGTGCGCGCCGGATTGCTGCCATTCGGCCGAGGCGGCGAGTTGCAGCAGTAAATCCCGCAGATCCTGCAGTTGCTCAGGCGCCGGTTCCTTGAACAGCGACACCAGCACCACGCCCTGCAACCAGTCCACGGTCAACTGCTCCAGCCCCGGCCAGCAGCGTCCGCGCCCGTGAAACAACCGACGGGTTTCGCTGGGCGCCGCTGCCAGTGCGGGTAGCAAATGAGCGTGGAGGGTAGCGAGGGCTTGAGGGTTCATGGATTACGGTTCGGCCGTTCAAAGGGCCGGCATTTTAACCACAAATGAAGGTTTTCGACGGGCGCTGCGCTTCGAAAAACAACACCTTGGCGAAATCTGCTGTATCAAAAGTGAATTTCTACAAGGCGCGCTGCTCATACCTGATAAGCAGCGGATTCAAACCGCTTATCAAAAATGTAATTCGGGGGAGTGCTGTTCATGTGCCCTACACCTACGTCGAGCGCGCACCTTCCTGGCGGGTTGATTCTGGTTGTCGAGGACGATCCGTTGATTCTGGAGTTTCTTTGCGAAATTCTCCAGGAGGAAGGGTTCAAGGTCGAACCGCAAACCAGCGCCGACGCCGCATCCTTGTATCTGGAAAAGCACGCAGCGGACGTCGCGCTGTTGCTGACCGACATCACCATGCCCGGCACGCTTAACGGCGCGGACCTGGCCAATCTGTTCGGCGACCGCTGGCCGGAGAAACCGGTGATGGTCATGTCCGGCTATGAAACGCCCGAGACTTCCGGGGTCAAGCATTCGGTGGCGTTCATCAAGAAGCCGTGGGCGATCGGTCAGTTGCTCGATTGTGTGGAAAGCGCGTTCAAATCCAAGGCCCCGCAGCTGCACTGACAAGTGCTACATTGCCGGGCCAGCCTGCCCGGCCAACTGTCAGAGGATTTGTTCTTTTGTCTGCACAAGCATCGGTTTTTGATCGCGCGTTCGGCGCGTTCCTGTTCGACATGGATGGCACCGTCCTCAACTCCATCGCCGCCGCCGAGCGCATCTGGTCAGCGTGGGCGGTGCGCCATGGCGTTGATGTCGAGACGTTCCTGCCGACCATCCATGGCGCGCGGGCGATCGACACCATCACTCGGCTGAATCTGCCGGGGCTGGATGCTGAGCAACAAGCAGCGTTCATCACCGCAGCGGAAATCAATGACGTTGAAGGCATTGTCGAGATTCCTGCGGCGGCAGCCTTTCTCAACGCGCTGCCGAAAAATCGTTGGGCGATGGTGACGTCGGCGCCTCGCGATCTGGCGTTGCGGCGGATGGCGGCGGCGGGTATCCCCGAGCCGGCGGTAATGATCACGGCGGAAGATGTAAAGGCTGGCAAGCCTGATCCTGCGGGGTATCTCTTGGCTGCAAATAAGCTGGGAGTCGAGCCGGCTGACTGTCTGATTTTTGAAGACGCCACGGTTGGCATTCAGGCTGCGGAAGCGGCGGGCGCTGCACTGATGATCATCACCACCACGCACCAGCACCCGATCGAAACGGCGCATGCGACGTTGGCCAGTTACGATGCGATCGGCGTCAGGGTCGGCGCCGATGGTCTGCTTCGTCTGACGGAAATCTGATCTGTTCCAAAATGCCCCTCACCCTAGCCCTCTCCCGGAGGGAGAGGGGACTGACCGGGGGATATTCAGGTAATACGCCGACGTGAAAGGTCTTCTCTGAATCCATAATCGCTATGGTCTTTCAGGTCGACGGCAAATTCAGCACAACTCGGTCGGTTCCCTCTCCCCCGGGAGAGGGCTAGGGTGAGGGGCTACGGTCTGCCAGAGACAGGGGATCGTCAATCAAACAACATCCCCGTCACCGGTCGGCAGCTCAACCATGCCGGCAATATCGCAACTACGCTGATCCATGCTTGTGAAATCGTCGCCAAAGTCGAGCGCGGTGGAACTCCTTGCTAACGAGGTAAACGCATGAAGATCGATCTGAGTGGAAAACTGGCCATTGTCAGCGGCAGTACCGGCGGCATCGGTCTGGGCATCAGCCAGTCGTTGGCCGAAGCCGGGGCGACGGTGGTGGTCATCGGTCGCGACACGGCCAAGGTCGAGCAGGCGCTGGCGAGCATTCGCCAAGCGGTGCCCAGCGCGCAGTTGCGTGGTCTGAGCGCCGATCTGGGCACGGCCGAGGGCGCGGAAAAGCTTTTCGCCGCCGAGCCGCGCGCGGACATTCTGGTCAACAACCTCGGCATCTTCAACGACGTCGATTTCTTCGAGACTCCCGACAGTGAGTGGACGCGCTTCTATGAAGTCAACGTGATTTCCGGCGTGCGCCTGGCGCGGCATTACGTGCCGGCAATGGTCGAGCAGGGTTGGGGCCGGGTGATCTTTCTGTCATCGGAATCCGGGGTGGCGACGCCGGCGGACATGCTCAATTACGGCGTGACCAAAAGCGCCAACCTCGCGGTGTCCCACGGCTTGGCCAAACGTCTGGCTGGCACCGGGGTCACGGTCAATGCGATCCTGCCGGGACCGACTTTCACCGACGGCCTGCAGGACATGCTCAGAGACGCGGCCGCCGAATCCGGGCGCGACGTGCGCGACGAAGCCGACGCCTTTGTGCGCAGGGCCCGTCCGACTTCGATCATCCAGCGCGTGGCGGATGTTTCGGAAGTGGCGCATCTGGTCACGTACATTGCTTCACCGCTGTCCTCGGCCACCACGGGCGCAGCGTTGCGCGTCGATGGCGGTGTGGTCGACAGCCTGACTATCTGAAATTTCCGAAAGAGAGGTTTTATGCCAACAGCATCTGCAACCATCGACATCCCGGCCGCGGCCGATCAGGTCTGGCAATTGATCGGCGGCTTCAACACGCTGCCGGACTGGCTGCCGTTGATCACCCACAGTGAACTGAGCGAAGGCGGGCGAGTGCGCACCCTGCACACCGCTGACGGCGGCGTAGTGGTCGAACGTCTGCAGACATTCGATAACGCCGCAAAAACTTACAGCTATTCGATTGAACAGGCACCATTTCCGGCCAGCGATTATCTGGCGACGATCAAGGTTGAAGCCCAAGGGCAGGGCGCGCGGGTGACGTGGTCGGGGCGATTTAATGCGGTCGGCGTGAGCGATGAAGAAGTGGTGGCGTTGTTCAACGGCATCTATCAGGGCGGGCTCGAAGCCTTGCGGGCGAATTACCCGACCTGAGACGCAGATCGTTCCCACGCTCTGCGTGGGAATGCAGCCCGGGACGCTCTGCGTCCCATTTCGAAAGCCGGAACGCGGAGCGTCCCTTGAGGCGTTCCCACGCGGAGCGTGGGAACGATCGGCGCGAGACGTCAGGCCTGGCTGATCAAACTCTGCCGACAATCCAGCACCAGTTTCGCCCCGCCCAGATCGCTGCTGCCGACTTCAAGACTGAAGCCGTGCAAGCTCACAATCGCTGCGACAATCGACAGTCCCAGACCAAAACCGCTTTGCGGCTGGCCACCCTCGGTGCGGTAAAACCGCTGGAACACCGCCTCACGTTCAGCCTCGGGAATCCCCGGGCCTGAATCGTGAACCTCGATCCGCGTCTGGCCACCTGCATTGACCCCACGCAACATCACCGTGCCGCCGGGCGGGGTGAATTTGATCGAGTTGCTCAGCAGGTTCGCCAACGCTTCGAACAGCAACGCGCGGTCGCCATTGAGCGGCGGCAGCGTCTCCGGCATGTTCAACTGAAAGCGCAGATCGCCTTCCTCGGCCAGCGGCAGATAGAACTCGTGCAACTCCTCCAGCAAACGCACCGGATCAAGTTCGACGAAACCTGAGCGGCGCTGGCGATCCTCCAGCTCGGAAATCCGCAACAAACCGCGAAACCGCGCCATTAGCGTGTCCGCCTCAGCCAGAACCAGATCCAGTTGCGCCGCTTCTTGCGAACCTTCGCCCGCCTGTTGCTGCATCCGATACAACTGCGCGCGCAGGCGAGTCAGCGGCGTGCGCAAATCGTGGGCGATGTTGTCGCAGACACCTTTGACCTCGTTCATCAAGCGCTCGATGCGCTCGAGCATGGCGTTGACGATGGCGGCGAGCATGTCCAGTTCATCGCGGCGATTGGACAGCGGCAAGCGGTGCGTCAGGTCGCCGGCAACGATGGCCTGGGCGCTGTTCTGGATCGCGCGGATGCGCTGCAGCGGTCGACGCCGCAGCAGATGCCAACCGGCGACCCCGGGAATAATCGTCAGCGACACGCCCCAGAACAACGCGTGCAAAATGATCCGCGTCACCGCGAACAGCGAGCCATTGTCACGCAGCAGCACCAGCCAGCGCCCGTCGCGAGTCTGGGTGGCCACAGCATCGCAGCTGTCGCTGGGCAGAGTCGGATCGTCGGAATCGGCGCACTCGGCGAGCATATGGATCTTGCCGTCGAGCGGCAGTCCTTCGGGAATTTGCTGAAGTGCGCCGCCCAGGTAAACGCCGTCAGCGCTGAACAGACCATAGGCGTCGATACCACGAATATCGAAGGTCATGCTGGCCGCGAGCGCGTCTTCGAGTTGCTCGCCGCGAAAATGCGAAAACAGATGCTGACGTTGCATCAACGAATGTTTAGCCAGTTTGTCGAGGTAGCCGGATACCTCGTAGTACATGACCCCCATGAGGATCGCGCTCCAGGCCACGAATAGCGAGCTGTACAGCGCCAGCAAGCGGCTGCTGGAGGAACGCCAGCCGTCAGACGGGTTCGGCAATGACATAGCCGGAGCCCCGTACCGTGCGGATCAGCGGAACGTTGCCGGCTGCGTCGATCTTCTTGCGCAGACGGCCGATGTGCACGTCGATCAGGTTGGTGCCCGGGTCGAAGTGATAACCCCAGACCTCTTCGAAAATCATCATCCGCGACAGAATCTGGCCGCTGTTGCGCATCAGGAACTCGAGCAGTTTGTATTCGGTGGGCAGCAGCGTCAGCACCTGTCCGGCGCGGCGGGCTTCATGGCTGATCAGGTCGAGTTCGAGGTCGGCGACGTTCAATGTCGTGGCCTGGGTGGCGACGCTGTTTTGCCGACGCAGCAACACTTCGACCCGCGCGGCCATTTCATCGGTGGCGAACGGTTTGGTCAGGTAGTCATCGCCACCGGCTCGCAAACCGCGCACTCGCTCATCGACATCGGAGAGGGCGCTGATCATCAGAATCGGCGTCGCCACGCCCATGGTGCGCAGGGTGGTGACGATGGCCAGACCATCCAGCTCGGGCAGCATGCGGTCGAGGGTGATCAGGTCGTAGTTGCCGCTCACGGCGCGGTCGAGGCCTTCGCGGCCATTGTCGACCCAGTCGACATCCAGCCCGTGGCTGCTCAGTTCGGCAACGATTTCCCGCGCGGTCACGGCGTCGTCTTCGATGGTCAAGATACGAGTCATAGGCAGGCCTGCTGATCGGTTCAAACGGAATGGCAGCATTTTGCCAAGAATTTACCGTGACGCTTTAAATTAACTTTCATCTTCGTCGCGACGGTGAATCGGAACTGATCGGATTTGCCAGTCAGTCATCAATGCAGAAAACCCGCAGGCTCTGACCATTTATTGCAAATTGCACGGATCAGCGAAGTTCAAACTTTCTAACCTATTGAAAATAAAGAGTTTATTTAGTTTCTGTAACTGGCACGGTCACTGCAATTCCTCACCTGACGAGTTGTAACACCATTTTTCATGCCTGGAGCAGTACAACAATGAATAGATCCCCTGATGGCTATTATCCTGCCGTGGAAGAGTCGAGCAGCGTCTCAGGCGTGTCCTGGGGCGCGATCTTTGCCGGTGCTGCGGCGGCCGCTGCGCTGTCGATGATTCTCGTGCTGCTCGGTTTCGGTCTGGGCTTTTCGGCGGTTTCACCGTGGGCCGGAGAGTGCGTCAGCGCCAAGGGCCTGGGCATTTCGACGATTGTCTGGCTGGCGGTGACGCAGATCATTGCTTCCGGCATGGGCGGCTACATTGCCGGTCGTCTGCGGGTGAAATGGGCGAACATGCACGGTGACGAAGTCTACTTTCGCGACACCGCCCACGGCTTCCTCGCCTGGTGCGTCGCCACACTGGTCACCGCTGTGCTGGTGGTCGGTTCGGTCAGCAGCGTCGTCAGCGGCGGTGTGCAGGCTGGGGCTAACGTCGTCGGCGGTGCTGCCGGTGCCATGAGCCAGGCCGCCGGTTCTGCCGCAGCCAATACTGACAGCGATCAGTACGGCTACTTCGTCGACAGCCTGTTCCGTGACGACCGTCCGGCTGCCGTCAGCGATGACGCCGCACGCGGCACCGTGACCCGCATCTTCGCTCAGAGCCTGGCCAACGGTCAGCTCAGCGCCGAAGACCGCACCTACCTCGCACAACTGGTGTCGCAACGTACCAACCTGAGCCAGGCCGATGCTGAACGTCGTGTCGACGAAATCTACGCCAACACCCAGAAAGCCATCGCTGACGCGAAACTGAAAGCCCAGCAAGCTGCCGACACCGCCGCGAAAGTCGCTGCCTACACCTCGCTGTGGATGTTCGTCGCGCTGCTGGCCGGTGCGTTCTTCGCCAGCCTGGCAGCCACCTTCGGCGGTCGTCGTCGCGATGCGGTCGAGTACGTTGAAGTCGACACCTACACCACTACCACTCCGGTCCGTTAAAAAGGAGAGTCACCATGCGCTCATTACTGCTGTTCTTCCTCGGCGTACCGATCCCGATCATCATCCTGATCGCCCTGTTCGTACACTGATCCCTCTGAGGCAGGATGCCTCTGCCGCTTTCATCTTCGGGTGAAAGCGGCTTTTTTGCTTTCTGCGGGGCCAGTTCGTCTTCTCCAACTAACCGTTTCCATCCCGCCATTTTCACTGGCCTGGATCAATATTTCCCTTGGCGATATCGCCTACCGTAAATGATCCAGGCCTTTGCTGAGGTATGAGCTACAGTGCTTGTCGCGCACCTTGTTGCGCTGGCGAAGTATCCGCGTCGACGTTGAAAACACAGCAAGAAAAGCGTCGACGAGGCGTAGTGCAGCAAGGAGCTGTCACAACCTCAACTGAATCTTCACGGACGAACACCGTAATGAACTGCCTAGAAAGAACCTTCGATATCCAGCCCTTGGTGCAGGCGGACATGACCGTGCACATCAATGGCCAAGCGGTCAGCGCCGCCATCGGCGAAACCGTTCTCAGCGTCATCCAGTCCCTCGGCGTGCGCCAGATTGCACGCAACGATCACGACCAAATCAGCGGCGCCTATTGCGGCATGGGCGTGTGCCAGTGCTGCCTGGTGAAAATCAACGGTCGCCACAAACGCCGCGCCTGCCAGACCGTAGTGCGCGACGGCATGCTGATTGAAACCCAGATCAACCGCGTCGTCGCGCAGGAGGTCGTATGAGCCTGCAACCGTTGATCGTTGGCGGCGGGCCGGCGGGGATGGCGGCGGCCATCGAACTGGCGCGCCACGGCGTGCGCTGCACCTTGCTCGAAGAGGCTTCGCGCCTCGGCGGCGTGGTCTATCGCGGGCCGTTGCGCGATGGCGTGCAGCTGGATTATCTCGGCCCGCGTTATTCCGAAGCACTGGACAAACTGCACGGTGAATTTCAGCAGCAGTCAGGGCTGATCGACGTGCGCCTCAACCATCGGGTGGTCGGCGCTGAAGGCACTCGCGCTCTGGTGGTGCTCGATGGCGATGAACAGCTGCACGAGATCGCTTATCCGCAACTGCTGCTGGCCGCCGGTTGCCATGAACGCAGCGTACCGTTTCCCGGCTGGACGTTGCCGGGAGTGATCCTGCTCGGCGGCCTGCAGTTGCAGATCAAGAGTGGCGTGGTAAAGCCGCAAGGGCCGGTGATCATCGCCGGCACCGGGCCGTTGCTGCCGCTTGTCGCGACCCAGTTACATGCGTCTGGCGTGCGCGTCGCCGGCGTCTATGAGGCTTGCGCATTCGGCAGGATCGCCCGCGAGAGTCTGGCGCTGCTGAACAAGCCGCAGCTGTTCCTCGATGGCTTGAGCATGCTCGCTTACCTCAAGTTGCACGGCATCCCGATGAACTACGGTTGGGGGGTGGTCGAAGCCCACGGCGAGGGCGAATTGAAAAGCGTCAGCGTCGCGCCGTATTCGTCGACGTGGGAGGCGGATCTGTCGCGGGTCGAGCGTTTCGAAGCGCAGACGCTGGCGGTGGGTTACGGTTTTATTCCGCGCACGCAATTGAGCCAGCAGATGGGCCTTGATCACCGCTTCAGCGACGACGGCTACCTGCGTGCCAACGCCAATGTCTGGCAGCAAAGCAGCGTCGCGCATGTGCATCTGGCCGGCGACATGGGCGGGATCCGCGGCGGCGAAGCGGCGATGCTCGCCGGCAAGATCGCCGCCACTTCTATCCTGCTGCAACGCGGCGTGCTCGACGCCGAGCTCGCCCGGGTGCGCAGTGATCGCTACGCAAGCAAACTCAGAGCCATCGTGCGCTTTCGTGCGGCGGTGGATCGCTACACCGAACGCGGTGTCGGGCAGATTGCTTTGCCCGCAGCCGACACGGTGATCTGTCGCTGCGAGCACGCAACCCGCGCCGACATCGATCTGGCGCTGGAGCAGGGTGTGCAAGACATCGCCAGCCTGAAAATGCGCACCCGCGTGAGCATGGGCGATTGTCAGGGGCGGATGTGCGTCGGCTATTGCAGCGATCGCCTGCGCCAGGCCACCGGACGTCAGGATGTCGGTTGGCTGCGCCCGCGCTTCCCGATTGATCCGGTGCCGTTTTCCGCGTTCCAGACTCTCGGCAAGGAGGGCGCTTGCCATGAGTAAGTTCTACGACGTGGTCATTGCCGGTGGCGGCGTGATCGGCGCCTCCTGCGCCTACCAATTGTCCAAGCGCAAAGATCTGAAAGTTGCGCTGATCGACGCCAAGCGCCCCGGCAACGCGACCCGCGCTTCGGCGGGTGGTTTATGGGCGATCGGCGAATCGGTCGGCCTCGGCTGCGGGGTGATTTTCTTTCGCATGATGTCGGCCAACCGCAAGCGCGAAACCCAGGGCGCAGCGGTGGCGGTCGACGCCAGTACGCCGCATATTCTGCCGCAGTCGTTTTTCGATTTTGCCTTGCAGTCCAACGCGCTGTACCCGGCGCTGCATCGCGAGCTGAAAGACAATCACGGCATGGATTGCAAGTTCGAAAAGACCGGATTGAAATTCGTGATCTATGACGACGAAGACCGGCTCTACGCCGAGCACATCGTCGGCTGCATTCCGCATCTGGCCGATCAAGTGCGCTGGCTCGATCAGGCGGCGTTGCGCGCGGCTGAACCGAGTGTCAGCCATGAGGCGCGCGGGGCGCTGGAGTTTCTCTGCGACCATCAGGTCAGCCCGTTTCGCCTCGCTGATGCCTACATGGAAGGCGCGCGGCAGAACGGCGTCGACATCTTCGTCAACACCAACGTCACCGGCGTGTTGCATCACGGCACTCGCGTGACCGGCGTGCAGACGGCAGAAGCGGGCGTGTTTCACTGCAAGACGCTGATCAACGCCGCCGGTGCCTGGGCGGCGGACTTGAGCGAGTGGGCGACGGGTATCCGCATTCCGGTGAAACCGGTGAAAGGGCAGATCCTGCTGACCGAGCGCATGCCGAAAATCCTCAACGGCTGCCTGACCACCAGCGATTGCTACGTGGCGCAGAAGGATAACGGCGAAATCCTTATCGGCAGCACCACCGAAGACAAAGGCTTCGACGTCACCACCACCTACCCGGAAATCGCCGGGCTGGTGCAGGGCGCGGTGCGCTGTTTGCCGGAGCTGGCGGACGTCAACCTGAAACGCACCTGGGCGGGACTGCGTCCGGGCTCACCGGATGAGTTGCCGATCCTCGGGCCGATGCGCGGGATCGAGGGTTATCTGAATGCTTGCGGGCACTTCCGCACCGGCATTCTGACGTCGGCGATTACCGGTGTGCTGCTGGATAAACTGGTGAATGACGAACCGCTGCCGCTGGATATCACACCGTTTCTGGCGGATCGGTTTGCGGTTGCAGGCGTCGAGCCAGTGCCCGCGCTGGAACTGGCCTGACCGAATCCCCTGTGGGAGCGAGCCTGCTCGCGAATGCAATCTGTCAGTGAAGTATTGGGTGACTGACACGACGCTTTCGCGAGCAGGCTCTCTCCCACAGTTGGATCTGCGAAAGGCACGATCAGAATTTGCGGGCTTCCTCTTCGAGCTGATCCGATTCAAACAGTTTGGCCAGTTCCGCCCGGGCTTCCTGGGCGGTCTGCAGGACTTTGGCGGCGTCGTCGTAGACGGCGTGTTGCGCCTCAAGCACCTGTTCGTCGTGATGCTTGAAACGCTTGATCCGCGCATCGGCCTGGGCTTGGGTCAGACCGAGGCCGACCAGCGTGCGCCGGCTCATTTCCAGGCTCGAATAATAGGTCTCACGAATTGCTTCCGCGCCGACATCCACCAGGCGATGCACGTGCTGACGGTTACGCGCGCGGGCGATGATTTTCATGTGCGGATAGTGCTTGTGCACCACTTCGGCAGTCTTGATGTTGGTCTCCGGATCGTCCGTGGCGATGACGAAATACTCCGCCTCGCCAACCTTCGCCGCGTGAAGGATTTCCGGGCGCATCGGGTCGCCATAGAACACCGGCACACCGCCGAAGCTGCGCGACAGTTCGATGGTTTCCACCGAGGTGTCCAGCGCAACGAACTTGATGTTCTGCGCGCGCAGAATCCGCGCCACGATCTGCCCCATCCGGCCCATGCCGGCAATCACCACGCGCGGTGCTTCGGTGTCGATTTCGCGGAATTTCTCCGGCACTTCCACCGGCTGCACTTTCGGGCTGACCAGCCGTGCGCAAATCAACAGCAGCAACGGCGTCAGCGCCATCGACAGGGTTATGGTCAGCACCAGCAGGTCGTACAGACGCGGCTCGAACAGGCCCTGATCGCGACCGATCTTGAACACCACGAAGGCAAACTCACCGCCGGCAGCGAGGACGATGCCGAGGCGAATTGCGCTGATTTTGTTCAATCCTCCTGCCACACGTCCGACGACGAACAGCAGCGGCAACTTCAGACCGATCAGCAGCAGGGTCAGGCCCAACACGGTGATCGGCGCGCTCAACAACAGGCTGAGGTTGGCGCCCATGCCGACGCTGATGAAAAACAGCCCGAGCAGCAGGCCCTTGAACGGCTCGATCTGCGCTTCCAGCTCATGCCGGTATTCCGAATCCGCCAGCAGCAGACCAGCGAGAAACGCACCGAGCGCCATCGACACACCGACCAGATCCATCAGCCACGCCGTGCCGATCACCACCAGCAACGCGGTGGCAGTGGATACCTCGGGCAGACCGGTTTTCGCCACCACGCGGAACACCGGACGCAGCAGATACCGCCCGCCGATCACCACCACGGCAATGCCGCCGAGCACCTGCAAGCTGTGACGAATATCGTCGGCGGTGCTGGTGTGGTGATCGACACCGGCGAGCATCGGCACCAGGGCAATCAATGGAATCGCGGCGATGTCCTGGAACAGCAGAATCGCAAACGCGAGACGCCCGTGGGGGCTGGTCAGTTCCTTGCGTTCGGCGAGGCTTTGCAGGCCGAACGCCGTGGAGGAGAGCGCCAGACCGAGGCCCAGCACAATGGCGCTGTTCAGCGGCTGGCCGAACACCGACAGCGCCAGCACGCCGATCACCGATGCGGTCAACAGCACCTGCGCCAGACCGACGCCGAACACCGATTTGCGCATCACCCACAAGCGGCGCGGCGACAGCTCCAGGCCGATGATGAACAGCAGCAACACCACGCCCAGCTCGGAGATATGCGCAACGCTTTGCGGATTGCCGATCAGGCCGAGCACCGACGGGCCGATGATCACCCCGGCAAACAGATAACCGAGCACAGCGCCCAGTTGCAGACGTTTGGCCAAAGGCACGGTGAGCACTGCCGCGAACAGAAACACGACAGCGGCTTGCAACAGATTGCCTTCATGGGGCATTGGAACGACTCCTGACTACGGGTACGGCGGGGCGACAAGGATAAGGGTTACGCGGTCTCCAGACCATTCGAGATCCAATGTGGGAGCGAGCCTGCTCGCGAATGCGGTGGGTCAGTCACCTATGCATTGACTAATGCTCCGCATTCGCGAGCAGGCTCGCTCCCACAAGGGCAGCTTTCATCAGGTCTGTAATAATTTGCATCAACTGGTTACATTTATAACCCCTGCGCATCAATTTCCGGAAACGCCATGGCCATCAACTTCGACCTCAACGACCTGCAAGCCTTTCGCGCGGTGGTCGAGCAGGGCAGTTTTCGCAAGGCTGCCGACACCGTGCGCCTGTCACAACCGGCGCTGAGCCGGCGCATCGAAAAGCTCGAAGACGCCCTCGGCGTGAAATTGTTCGAGCGCACCACGCGCAAGGTCAGCCTGACCCAGGCCGGGCGCGGCTTCATGCCCAGCGTCGAGCGCTTGCTGGATGATCTCGACATTGCCTTGCTCGGCATCAGCGAAGTCGCCTCGACGCGTCTGGGCCATGTCACCGTCGCCTGCGTGCCGTCGGCGGCGTACTACTTCATGCCCCGCGTGGTCGCGCGCTATCACCAGCAGTTTCCACGGATCAAGGTCAAAGTCCTCGATTCCAGCGCCCACGATGTGTTGAGCGCGGTGGTCAATGGCGAGGCGGATTTCGGTTTGAGTTTTCTCGGCACGCAGGATGCCAAAGTCGAGTGCGAACCGCTTGTGCAGGAGTGCTACGTTGTCGCCTGTCGTCGCGATCATCCGCTGGCCGGGCGCTGCAGCGTCAGTTGGGACGAGTTCTATCAACAGGATTACATCGCGCTGGACAAGACTTCGGGCAATCGCTTTCTGCTCGATCAGGCCTTGGGCGGGGTGGTGCCGCAGCGGCAGAGCATCTGCGAGACGCGGCATGTGACGACGATGATCGGTTTGGTGGAGGCGGGGCTGGGCGTGGCGGCGGTGCCGTTGATGGCGATGCCCGGGCCGGATCATCCGATCCTGACGCGGGTGCCACTGATTGAGCCGCAAGTGATGCGCAGTGTCGGCATCATCAAGCGCCGGGATCGCACGTTGACCCCGGCGGCTTTGGAACTGGAGCGGCTGGTCGTGGAAATGCGCGTCCAGCCGCCAATGATCAACGCTTGACCGAATCCAGCCCGGTGGCCTGCACGTCAGCCTGAGCGGCCGGTGCAGCGAGGTAGGCGAGCAGGGCTTTGGCCTCTTCTGGATGCTCGGCCTTGACCGGAATGCCAGCGGCAAAACGCGTCACCGACTGCACCGATTCCGGAATTTTCGCCACGAAGCTCACGCCCGGCACCGGCAGCAATTCGCTGACCTGCTGGAAGCCCAACTGATAGTCGCCAGTGGCAACCACCGAGCCGACCGGGATCCTGGCGATCATCTTGGCTTTCGGTTTCAACTGATCTTCGATGCCGAGTTTCTTGAACAGCTGCTGCTCGATGTACACGCCGCTGGCGCTGTCGGAGTAGGCCACCGACTGCGCATCAAGCAGGGTTTTCTTCAGGCCGTCGACGCTGCTGATGTCCGGTTTCGCCGCGCCTTCACGCACCACCATGCCGATTCGCGAATCCGCCAGTTCAACGCGGGAGGCCGGGTCGACCTTGCCTTGTTTGATCAGCTCATCAAGAGCGTAACCGACCATGATCACCACGTCGGCGTGCTCGCCGCGCGCCAGACGGTTGGGAATCGCTTCCGGCGCCTTGCCCATCGACGGGCCGAGGCTGGTGGTGAGCGTGTTACCGGTGGCGGCGGCGAATTTCGGCCCGAGGATCTTGTAGGCGGCAGTGAAACCACCGGAGGTCATCACGCTGAGTTCTTCGGCCTGGGCCGCGAAGTTGAACGCGAGACCGGCGAGCAGGGCGGTGACAGTAAAGAGTTTTTTCATGGCGAGTATTCCTCAGGCCGCGACAGGTTGTAGACGACCACCGGCACGGCGGTACAGATAAAGCGTGGCGCACAGGGCGCACAGGGCACCGATGCTCATCCAATAACCTGGCGCGGCTTTGTCGCCGGTGTACTGGATCAGGAAAGTCGACATCGCCGGGGTGAAACCGCCGAAGATCGCGGTAGCCAGGCTGTAGGCCAGGGAGAAACCGGCGACGCGCACTTCCACCGGCATGATTTCGGTCAGCGCCGGAATCATCGCGCCGTTGTACAAGCCGTAAATGAAGGACAACCACAGCAGCGACAGCAGCATGTTGGTGAAGCTCGGCGCCTGCACCAGGAACGACAGCGCCGGATAAGTCGTGGCTAGCGCCAGCAAGGCCATGCCGATCAGCACCGGACGACGGCCGATGCGGTCAGACAACGCACCACCAATCGGCAGCCAGAAGAAATTCGACACACCCACCAGCAGCGTCACCAGCAGCGCGTCGGAAGTGCTCAGGTGCAGCACGGTTTTGCCGAAAGTCGGCGCGTACACGGTGATCAGGTAGAACGCGGTGGTGGTCAGCGCGACCATCAGCATTCCGCCGAGCACCACGCCCCAGTTCTGGCCGAGGGTGCGGAATACTTCGC
Organism: Pseudomonas sp. Sample_21; assembly: GCF_004307525.1. NCBI lineage: Bacteria > Pseudomonadati > Pseudomonadota > Gammaproteobacteria > Pseudomonadales > Pseudomonadaceae > Pseudomonas > Pseudomonas sp. Sample_21. The sequence continues at coordinate 101,018 of NZ_RCNZ01000115.1, forward strand.
GCATGCTCGGGCGATGTTTACGCGCGGCGAACTCTTCGGTTTCCGCCAGATTACGACGCAGGAAGAAGATGAACGGGACGATCATGCAGCCGACAAAAAACGGAATGCGCCAGCCCCAGGCGGCCACGGCTTGCGGCTCCATCCACTGGTTCAGACCGTAGCCCAGCGCGGCCGCGACGATGATCGCCACTTGTTGACTGGCCGACTGCCAAGCGGTGAAAAAGCCTTTGCGACCCGGCGTGGCGATCTCGGACAGATACACCGAAACACCGCCCAATTCCGCACCGGCCGAGAAGCCTTGCAGCAGTCGCCCGATCAGCACCAGTGCCGGGGCGAACAGGCCAATGGTTTCGTATCCGGGCACCAGCACAATCAATATCGTGCCGCTGGCCATGATCGACAGGGTGACGATCAGACCTTTGCGACGGCCGACGTCATCGATGTAGGCGCCGAGCACGATGGCGCCGAGCGGACGCATCAGGAAGCCTGCGCCGAATACTGCGAAAGTCATCATCAGGGAGGCGAACTCGCTGCTCGCCGGGAAGAAAACCGCCGCGATCTGCGTGGCGTAGAAGCCGAACAGAAAGAAGTCGAACTGTTCGAGGAAGTTGCCCGAGGTCACCCGGAAGATGGCACCGGCCCGCGAGCCGTTGGTTGGGATTGAGGCTGTCATAGAAAAGTACTCCACCGCTTTTATGACGTGCGCTACGGAGAGGCGGCGCACGGTTTTTATTGAGGTGGATGGTGGCGCAGATGTAACAATCTGTTAATTGCATTGTTGGCATGGATTGATGCGTGGGGCGGATCAATGGTTTCGGTGTTTGGCGCATTTGTGGGAGCGGGCCGGCTCGCGAAGGCTTTCCGTCAGTTGGCGACGATGGCGGATGTGCCGGCGTATTCGCGAGCAGGCTCGCTCCCACAGGGGATCGGTGGTGATCAGAGAATCAGCGTCCGCCAAGACTTGTGGGAGTGGAACTCAGGTCAAAAACTGTGGTGTAACACCAACCCTGTGGGAGCTGCGATGCGACGTTTCGAGTTGCCAGCGATGGCGGTCTGATGGACAAGGCCTCTTACGGCCACCTCCGGCACAAAAACAAGGAATGTTTCCCGCGCCGCGCAGTCGGAGTTCAGGTACTACCTATCCGAAAGAGGTTCACCGATGAACAGCAAAACCCTAATCGCCAGCCTGGCCCTTGTTGCGGGCATTGCCGGAATCACACCCATTGTTCAAGCGGCGCAAACCTCCAGCGAACCCGCCGTGCAATCGCCGACCAGCGACCGCCAGTTGAAGGTCAACGACCGCGCGCCAGAAATGTACCAGCGCGAAGACAAGGCGCTGAAGAACTGGAAAGCCAAAGGTCTGAAAGCACCGATCGAGCAGGCGCAGTGGGTGCAGATCAACGACAAGTACGTGATGGTGATGATCACCAACGGTACGATTGTCGAGATGCAACCCGTCGAGAAATAGCTTGACCGTGGGGGAGAGCGTTTACACAAGCTCTCCCTTGTCCCACAGACTCACTAATTCCCCAGGCGCCCGGTCCTCCGGTACCTTCAACACCATTTCCCCGGACTGATAGCGCACTTCAATCTGGTAGAAGCGCTGATCCCCACGGCCCGATTCGCTGCTGTCCAGTGGCAGGCAACCTTCGAGCACCGAGCAGATCCTTGAGCGCTGATTGATGTCGCATTGTGCGAATTCGATTTCCCTTGGGCGGCTCAGGCTGTGAATTGCTGCAACGCCACCCTGGCGAGATACGCGCAAAACGGAATCTTTATCCAGCTCGGGTAGCGTTTTCATACAGTCTCCTCGGATTATTCGATGCCGACCTGTGCCCAGGCTTGCTGCACCGTGTCGGCTGCTTCGGCGCCGAAGCGCTCGCCGGCGTGGTTGATCGTCAGTTTTGCGAACGCGTCAAACGTTGCGTCCTGTTTCAAACGGTCATCACACAGCGTGTCGTACCAGACGCGTCCGGCTTTTTCCCAGGCGAAGCCGCCAAACGCTCGGGCTGCCAGGTAAAACGCGCGGTTGGGAATGCCGGAGTTGATGTGTACGCCGCCATTGTCTTCGCTGGTGATGACGAACTTGCGCATGTGATCCGGTTGCGGATCCTTGCCCAGCATCGGGTCGTCGTATGCCGTGCCGGGGTGCGACATCGAGCGCAGGCCCTTGCCTTGGATCTGTGGCATCAGCAGGTCGGCGCCGATCAACCAGTCTGCCTGTTCGGCGGTCTCGCCGAGGGTGTACTGCTTGGTCAACACGCCGAATACGTCCGAGAGCGACTCGTTCAACGCGCCGGACTGGTTGGCATAAATCAGCCCGGCTTCGCTTTCGGTGACGCCGTGGGCCAATTCATGGCCGATGACGTCGAGCGAGCGGGTGAAGCGCTGGAAGATTTCGCCATCCCCGTCACCGAAGACCATCTGCGCGCCGTTCCAGAATGCGTTCTCGTAGCCCTGGCCATAATGCACGCTGCCGATCAGCGCGAATCCCTGATTGTCGATCGAGTCGCGACCGAGCACCTTCCAGAAGAAATCATAGCTGGCGCCCAGCGCATCGTAAGCCTCGTCGACCGCCGGATCCCCCGATGCCGGCTGGCCCTCGAGACGCACCGGCATGCCCGGCAAGAGCATTTTGTTCTGCGCATCATGCACGCTGCGCCGTGCCAGGCCAGGCTTGCTCGCCTCCGGCAGAATCGCCCGCGCCGGCGGCTGCGAAGGACGGCCGGGGTTGGGCAGCAGGCTGCGCACATGATTGAGCGTCTGCATCGCGGCGTTGCGCTGCGGCTCGGAACCGTGGGCAATGATGCGGTTGAGAATGTAGGGCGGGATGAAACTGCGCAGCAATCGAGAGTCGGTCATCTAAGCATCCTTGTCGTCATACGATGTCGATACACATGTGAGCGGCAAGGCGTGTTTTCGGTTCCATGGATTGCCATCGACGCCGGATTCTGCGAAAAACGCCGCCTGCGAACATCTCAAGAGCCAACGACATGACAGACGAACTGCAAATCATCGACCTGCAACCGGGCGACGGCAAAGCCGCGGTGAAAGGCGCGCTGATCACCACCCAATACACCGGCTGGCTGGAAGACGGCACTGAATTCGACTCGTCCTGGAGCCGGGGCAAACCGTTTCAGTGCGTGATCGGCACTGGCCGCGTGATCAAAGGCTGGGATCAGGGGCTGATGGGCATGCAGGTCGGCGGCAAACGCAAATTGCTGGTACCGGCGCATCTGGGCTACGGCGAGCGGACCATGGGCAAGATCCCGCCGAATTCGAATCTGCTGTTTGAGATTGAGTTGCTGGAGGTTTTGACGCGGGAGGATTGAGGTCTGACGTGCGTCTGGATGAAGCAACCCTCATCCAGACGCTTGCAACTTCGGATGCTCAGGTGAACATCTCTATATCGTCAATCGTGTCCTCAATGACGCCCTGCAACGAGGGCATCCGACGCTTTACGTTTTCGAGCGCCGGCAAAACGGTTTCGGTATTCAGTCTTCCATGTCGACGCGCGATATGGCCCAGGGCGGTGATGGCAGAGGCAGCGATCGCTTCGGTTTCGCTGGAGAGATACTTGGCGCAGATTTCCTCTGCCCAACTGCCATCGGGTTCATTCAAGCCAATGGAAATCAGTGCGCAAATGACATTCTCCTGAGCGCCGCTGGCCAGTAATCGTACGGATTCATCATGATCTATTGACGGGTTTTGGTAGGTGAGTTTCATTGGCGCAGCTGTGTCCTTTTTGGCTGTTAACGGATTGACGAGACGTGTGCCTGCCGCCCCTTCGCGAGCAGGCTCGCTCCCACAGAGTTGACGGCGTTTGCCAGTAAACTGCATGTCGACCAGCGCTGCATCAAGCCATCATCGCCTTACCCTACCGCCCAAACCGCTCCCGATAAACCGACGGCGGTACGCCCACCACGCTGCGAAACGCCACACGAAAACTCTCCACCGAGCGATAGCCGCAGCGCTGGGCGATCTGCTCGGTGTGTTGATGGGTGCTCTCGAGCAGCTCCCGCGCTCGCGCCAGGCGTTCATGTTGCAGCCAGGCCTTGGGCGTTTGCCCGCTGGCTTCGGTGAAACGCCGTAGAAAGGTGCGCTCGCTCATCGCCGCTTCACTGGCCAGATCGCGGACTTCCAGTGGTTCGTGCAGGCGTTCGCGGGCCCATTGCATGATGCGCGACAGGTCGCTGCGGGGTGTCGGGCTGACCGGGGTGGGGATGAATTGGGCCTGGCCGCCGGTGCGTTGTGGCGACATGACCAATCGCCGCGCGACGGCGTTGGCGACCTGCGTGCCGAAGTCGCGGGTTACCAGGTGCAGGCAGGCGTCGATGCCGGCGGCGCTGCCGGCGGAGGTGATCAGTTGACCGGCGTCGACGTAGAGCACGTCCGGATCGACCTCGATCGCCGGGAAGCGTTGCGCCAGTTCACCTGTGTAGCGCCAGTGCGTGGTGGCGCGGTGGCCGTCGAGCAGGCCGCTGGCGGCGAGCACGAACACGCCCGAGCAGATCGACACCAACCGCGCGCCTCGGTCATGGGCCTGACGCAACGCGTCGATCAGCGCAGGCGGTACCGGGGCGTTGCGGTCGCGCCAGCCCGGAATGACGATGGTGCGCGCTGCGGCGAGCAGTTCCAGGCCACCATCGGCCAGCACCTGAATCCCGCCCATGGCGCGCATCGGGCCTTGATCGACTGCCGCTATCGCGTGTTCGTACCAAGGGAAATCGAACTCTGGCCGGGCCAGGCCGAAGATCTCGACGGCAATGCCGAACTCGAATGTGCAGAGGCCGTCGTAGGCCAGAATGGCAACCAGATTGGGGTGAGTGGGCATTTGGCGGAAATCTCCCGGTCGGTGTCTTGCGCGCCACTGTAGCGGCAAGCGCCGTCTCGATAAAGTCTGTTCATCCCCCACAGACAAAGGAGCAACACAGCATGACCAGCCTGGTTCGCGAAATTCCCGCCGCCCCTTCGGCGATTGCCCTGATGCATTTCAGCAATCGTCTGACCTTCGAAACCGATTGTTCCGACGTGTTCAGTAGCCAAGAGGCCGGGGAGGTCGATTTTGTTCTGGTGGATGTGCGCGGCCCATTGGCGTTCGAGCGCGGCCATGTGCCCGGCGCGATCAATATCCCGACCCGCTTGCTCACGGCGGAGCGCTTGGCCGATTACCCGAAACACACTTTGTTCGTGGTCTATTGCGCCGGGCCGCATTGCAACGGCGCGAACAAGGCGGCGGTGAAGCTGGCGGCATTGGGCTATCCGGTCAAGGAGATGATCGGCGGTGTCACCGGATGGCTCGATGAGGGTTTCGAATTGAACGCGGTTTCAGCAGCCAACACCGCGATCAGCTGCGCCTGCTGACGCTTCGATCTCGCCGCCATGGGCCCTCCGCATCTCGTGTCGGGACATAGAGAGTCCCAAACAAAAAAACGCATATTTCTGACCTGAAAAGGGCAGTGTCCTACAGCCTTCGCACCACCACGGCGCACGCGTTGACCCTCGTCAATGCGTGCGCCGATGTTCTGTAAGTAATTGTCGCTTAAAAACAATTGCCTCCGTGCGCGCCGCCATAGACTGCCGGCCACGTCGGTTTTTGCCGTTAGAACGCCATGACCGAACGCTGACTCGAAAGCTGCCAATAAAAGCCTCCGCACGGGAGTAATAAATGAAAAAGCTAGTGATGTTCGGTGCCCTGGCACTGTCGATGTTGTCCCTGACCGCCGTGGCCGAAGACGCCAAGCCGATCCGCATCGGTATCGAAGCCGGGTACCCGCCATTCTCGATGAAAACCCCTGACGGCAAACTCACTGGTTTTGACGTGGACATCGGTGACGCACTGTGCGCGCAGATGAAGGTTAAATGCACGTGGGTCGAGCAAGAGTTCGATGGCCTGATCCCGGCGCTGAAAGTGAAGAAGATCGACGCGATCCTGTCGTCGATGACCATCACTGACGATCGCAAGAAAAACGTCGATTTCACCATCAAGTACTACCACACCCCGGCACGTTTCGTGATGAAGGAAGGCTCGGGCGTGAAAGACCCGCTGACCGAACTCAAAGGCAAGAAAGTCGGCGTGCTGCGCGCCAGTACTCACGACCGTTACGCGACCGAAGTGCTGGTTCCGGCCGGGATCGAACTGGTGCGCTACGGCTCGCAGCAGGAAGCCAACCTCGACATGGTGTCCGGGCGTATCGACGCTATGCTGGCCGACTCGGTCAACCTCAGCGACGGTTTCCTGAAAACCGACGCCGGCAAAGGCTTCGAATTCGTCGGTCCGACCTACGAAGACGCCAAGTACTTCGGCGGCGGCGCTGGCATTGCCGTGCGCAAGGGCGATACCGCACTGGCTGAGCAATTCAACAAAGCCATCACCGAAATCCGCGCCAATGGCGAGTACAAGAAAGTCCAGGACAAGTACTTCGACTTTGACGTATACGGCCATTAATACGCCGTGAAAAAAAAGTGGCCCCGTTTGCGCGGTGGCCACTTTTTTTATGTTCTTTTATTGATGGAAATTCTCTGTGGGAGCGAGCCTGCTCGCGAAAGCGGTCTGACATTCGTCATCGTCTGACCTGACGCATTCGCGAGCAGGCTCGCTCCCACAGGGATTTGCATAACCCAGCTATTAAGGAGTTTTCCATGCAACGCATCGACCACGTTCTGCCCTGGAGCCACTTGGGCAGCGAGCGCTCCCTCAGCGTTTTTCGCTACGGCGCCGGCAGCCGCAAGGTGTATATCCAGGCCAGCCTGCACGCCGATGAACTGCCGGGCATGCGCACCGCGTGGGAACTCAAGCTGCGCTTGAACGAACTGGAACGGCAGGGCCGTTTGCAGGGCGTTATCGAACTGGTGCCGGTGGCCAATCCGATCGGCCTGGATCAGCATTTGCAAGGCAATCACATGGGCCGCTTCGAGTTGGGCAGCGGCAAGAATTTCAACCGCGCATTCGTCGAACTCAGCGCCCCGGTCGCAGCGCTGGTGGGCGAGCGTCTGGGCGCGGATGCCGAGGCCAACGTCGCCCTGATCCGCCAGGCCATGGCTCAGGTCTTCGAAGAATTGCCGGCGCCGGCCTCGCAACTGGAAGCCTTGCACCGCTTGTTGCTGCGCCACGCCTGCGACGCCGACATCACCCTCGATCTGCATTGCGACTTCGACGCTGCGATTCACCTCTACGCGCTGCCGCAACACTGGCCGCAATGGCAATCGCTGGCGGCGCGGCTGAAGGCGGGTGTGGCATTGCTCTGCGAGGACTCCGGCGGCAGCTCGTTCGATGAGTCGTGCTCGACGCCGTGGCTGCGTCTGGCCAAAGCGTTCCCGAACGCGGCGATTCCGGCGGCGAATCTGGCGACGACGCTGGAGCTGGGCAGTATGGGCGACACCCGCGTCGATCAGGCTCAGGCCAATTGCGAAGCGATCCTCGGTTTTCTCGCCGAGCAGGGTTTCATCAGCGGCGAATGGCCGGCGGCGCCGAGCGAATGTTGTGAAGGTCTGCCGTTCGAAGGCACCGAATACCTGTTCGCCCCGCACCACGGCGTGGTCAGTTTCTTGCGCAATGCCGGCGAGTGGGTAGAGCAGGGCGATGCGCTGTTCGAGGTCGTTGACCCGTTGCAGGATCGCGTGACCACCGTGCGCGCCGGCACCAGCGGGGTGCTGTTCGCGATTGATCGCGGGCGCTATACCGAGCCGGGGATCTGGCAGGCGAAAGTGGCGGGGCGGGTGCCGTTTCGTACCGGCAAGCTGACGAACGACTGACAGGTTGCGGTGAAGGTGCGGGCCTCTTCGCGAGCAGGCTCGCTCCCACAGGGGGAACGCATTTTAACGGTGGGAGCGAGCCTGCTCGCGAAAGGGCCATCAGCCACTCCACAAAATTTGGATCCTCAGCCGAGAATGTTAGGCTCCCCGCGAACCCGACACTCTGTGAAGGAACGCTGCAATGCTCAAATTGTTCGCCCTGCTGACCCTGCTCGCATCCACCGCCGTCCACGCGCAAACCACCCTGCAATCCGACCTGCCGCTCAAATACCTCGAACAGGTCCACGCCGACGCTGAACCACGTCCGCTGGTGATCTTCCTGCACGGTTACGGCAGTAACGAGGCCGATCTGATCGGCATGAAATTTCAGCTGCCGGCGCAGTACAACTACCTGTCGGTGCGCGCACCGATGACGTTGGGTGAAGGACGTTTCCAGTGGTTTCGCAAGAAGGGTGAAGGCGCCTACAACGGCGAGACCGATGATCTGAAGGTCAGCGGCCAGAAGCTGCGCGACTTTATCGCCCAGGCGGCGAAGAAATATCACGCCGCGCCGGACAAGGTGTACCTGATCGGCTTCAGCCAGGGCGCGATGATGAGTTACGAAGTGGGCCTGCGCGCGCCAGCGGTCGTGGGCGGGTTTGCCGCGTTGAGCGGGCGCTTGTTGCCGGTGCTCAAAGCCGAACTCAAGCCCGGTCAAGCGTCACTGCCGCTGAGCATTTTCATCGGCCACGGCACCGCTGATGATCCGGTGCCTTACCGTCACGGCACCGAGGCCAACGCGCTATTGCACAAGCTCGATTACCAGCCCGAATTTCACGCGTATCCGGGCGTCGGCCACAGCATCAGTGCGGCCGAATTGCGCGATTTGAACGGCTGGTTGCAGCGGCTCAATCCTTGACGATGGCTTTGACCAAGGCATCGTGACCCTTCTTGTCACTGGCGCGGGAAATCACCTGCACCAGCGCCATCTTCGTCCCCGAGCCGGCCAGCAATGTGGTGTTCAGCGTCTGGCCACCGCCCTGGGTGGCGGTGCTGTCAACCTGACGCAGACCCAGGCCGGTACCTTTCTGGGTCAGGCTTTTCTCGCTGAGTTTATTGAAGTCCGGCAGGGCCTTGCGCTGATCGTCGATGAAACTCGACACGCTGCCGTCAAGAAACTCACCGTCGTTGTCCTTGACGTTCTGGCCTGCGGGGATCTGGTTTTCGGCGGCGATGACCACGGTCTTGGTGGTCTGGTTAGTGTACATCGTGCCCTTGGCCCCGCTCGGGCTGGTGGGCAGCGGGTCAGCGACAAAGCCTTTGGGCAGGACGAAGGCGAATTTGCCGTCGAGCAGCGTAACCTTCTCGGTTTTGACCTTTTCCTTGGCGGCGTGCGCGTTGATCGCGGCGAAACCGGCGACGGCCGCCAGCATCAGAACGACGGCTTTTTTGCTCAACAATGACATGTGAATCTCCGGTGAATGGTCGCGCAAGGCGGGCGATCATCCCACGGAGCGTGCCGGGCGTTCCAGCGCGATTCGTCCGGGCGGTTATTGCGCTTGCGCCTTGGCCACTGGCCGCGCCAGCAGACGCCGGGTCACCCCGAGCATCGCCACCGACACTGCCACGCCTACGACAAAACCGCTGAGGCCCATGCTCGGCAGCGTCAGGGCCGACACCAGGCAGAACGCCGAGAACGAATACATGCCGGTCGCCGTTGCGCGCAATAACGCAGCGGTAAACGCCGGGCCGCGAGTTTGTTGCGAGAACACTGCCATGACGCTGCCGAGCACCGGGAACACCGCGAGCAGGCCGCTCCAGCGTTCGCCGACGGTGCTGGCGAGCATCGTCACCACCAGCGTCAGCGCCGCACCGGCGATCATCCGCCAGATCAGTTTGTCCGACTTCGGTGCTGGCCCGTTCAATACTGGATGCACCTCAGGGAACAGATAAGGCGAAGCGAGCAGTGCCACCGCTGCCGCAATCACCGAGAACGGCAAGGACGCCGGGATCACCGACAACACCGCCGCCAGCGCGGCCCACACCGCCAGTGAAATGGTCAACGCCCACGGCCAGTTCGCCCGCTGCGCCACCTGCGCATAGGTGATGCAGAAAGCGATCATCGCGAACATTGCCGACAGCGCCGCGACCGCTGATTGCGCGGCAAACTGCGGCCCTTGTTCGATCGCCAGAAAGAACAGAATCGGCCCGACCACCACCGGCAATCCCGACAGCCACCCGGCCACGCTCGGCCCCCAGCGTTTGCCCGCCAGGGAAATCAGCAGGAGAAAACCGGGAATCAGCAGCAGTTTCAGGATCAGCACGCGGGTGTCTCCATCGGGTCAGGATGAGCCACGTTAGCACTGCCGATTAAAGATTGCTGCCTATGTTCGCAATTTTTGTATACAAAAATTCAGGCGCGAATCCGGCTATGCTTTGATCATCAGAATGCAGCGGAGACGATACGGCGATGAACAGAACACCCAAGCTCGTTCGTGGCTGTTGTGGCATCGGTTTATGGGCGCTGTTGCTCACACCGACATGGGCCAATTGGCAGGACGCAGTGCCGGGCGCGCAAATCATCGGCAGTGGCGATTTCAGCGTGTTCGGCTTCGATGTTTACAGCGCGCGCTTGTGGAGTGCCGCGCGGCCTCTGGCGGACGGCCAGCCGTTTGCCCTGGAGCTGATCTACCGGCGCAACATTTCGCGAGACGATCTGGTCAGCACCAGCGTCGATGAGATCAAACGCCTGGCCGGTCCTCGGGTCACTTCAGCGCAATTGGCCGGCTGGCAAAAGCAGATGCAGCAATCGTTTGTCGACGTTCAGGCCGGCACGCGGATTACCGGCGTGTATCTGCCGGGGCAGGGCGCGCGGTTTTTTGTCGGCCAGAAGCTCCAGCATGAGATTGAGGATCCACAGTTTGCCAAGGCGTTTTTCGATATCTGGCTGGATCCGCGAACACGCAGTCCCGAGTTGCGCGAGCAGTTGTTGGGGGTGAACCCATAGGATCAGCGATCTTTGCGCTTCAAGGCATCAGGCGAAACGACTAAGCTGCCGGGCTCCCGTTTTTGTTTCTGGATGTGTGCGTGAAATTCAGTTTGCCCAAAATCGCCACCGCGCCGTTTTGCCCGCCGGAAGTGGCCGGCAGTGTTGCGGTCGATCCGACTGCCTCGTTCTTCAAACGTGTGCTGCGTTTCGCCGGTCCCGGTTTGCTGGTGTCGATCGGCTACATGGACCCGGGCAACTGGGCGACCGCGATCGAGGCCGGTTCGCGTTTTGGCTACAGTCTTTTATTCGTCGTGTTGCTGGCGAGTCTGGCCGGCATGGTCGTGCAGTGCCTGTGTTCGCGGCTGGGCATCGCCACTGGTCGCGATCTGGCGCAGTTGTCCCGCGAGCGCTACAGCACGCGGACCGCGCGCCTGCAATGGCTGCTGGCGGAAATCTCGATCATCGCCACCGACCTCGCCGAAGTGCTTGGCTGCGCTCTCGCGTTTCACTTGCTGCTCGGTTGCTCGCTGACCTTCGGTATCGCTCTGACGGCGTTCGACACGCTGCTGGTGCTGGCCCTGCAGAACCGGGGCTTCCGCCGTCTCGAAGCGATCATGCTGGTGCTGGTCGCGACCATCGGCGTGTGTTTCTTCGTCGAATTGTTGTTGATCAAACCGTACTGGCCAGACGTGGCGCTGGGCTTCAAACCCTCGCTGTCCGCGATCAGCGATGCGGCGCCGCTGTATCTGGCCATCGGCATCCTCGGCGCCACAGTGATGCCGCATAACCTGTATCTGCACACATCGATCGTGCAAACACGGATGATCGGCAAGGACTTGGCGAGCAAGCGGGACGCGGTGAAACTGGCGCGCATCGACACCATCGGTTCGCTGGCCCTGGCGCTGCTGGTCAACGCGGCGATCCTGATTCTCGCAGCGGCGGCGTTTCACCAGTCCGGGCACACCGATGTGGTCGACATTCAGGACGCCTATCACCTGCTCGACCCACTGGTTGGCGGTGCGCTGGCCAGTGTGCTGTTCGGCGTGGCACTGCTCGCGTCGGGGCAAAGTTCGACCTTCACCGGGACCATCGCCGGGCAGGTGATCATGGAGGGCTATCTGAACCTGCGCATCCCGTGCTGGCAGCGGCGTTTGATCACCCGCGGGCTGGCGCTGATTCCGGCGTTCATCGGCGTATGGCTGCTCGGTGATGGCGCTATCGGCAAGCTGCTGGTGTTGAGCCAGGTAGTGCTCAGCCTGCAACTGCCGTTTGCCTTGTACCCGCTGATTCGCATGACCAACGACCGGCAGTTGATGGGGCCGTTCGTCAATCGCTGGCCCACGCGGGTGCTGGCCTGGGGGCTGTTTGTGTTGATCAGCGGGGCGAACAGTTGGTTGATATTGCAGTGGGCGGTTTGATCACTGTGTTGCGGTGACTGGCAGGGCCTCTTCGCGAGCAGGCTCGCTCCCACTGGTTGCGCGGGTGATGGCAATTCAGGTGATCAGCCGACGAGGGGTCATCCATCAACTTGTTTCGCGGCGGGCGAGCCTATACTGTATATGCACACAGTATAGAGCCCGCGCCATGCAAATCATCGACAAGCTCAGCATCCTCGCCGACGCCGCCAAGTACGACGCCTCCTGCGCCAGCAGTGGTGCGCCCAAGCGCAGCTCCGAGGGCAAGAGCGGGCTCGGTTCGACCGACGGCATGGGCATTTGCCACAGCTACACGCCGGACGGGCGCTGTGTGTCGTTGCTGAAAATCCTGCTGACCAACTTCTGTCTTTACGATTGCCAGTACTGCGTCAACCGCCGTTCCAGCGATGTGCCACGTGCGCGCTTCACCCCGGAAGAAGTCGTGACGCTGACCATGGATTTCTACCGCCGCAACTGCGTCAGCGGCCTGTTTCTCAGCTCCGGGATCATTCGCTCGGCGGACTACACCATGGAGCAACTGGTGCGCGTCGCCAAGTTGCTCCGCGAAGAGCACGAATTTCGCGGCTACATCCATTTGAAGACCATTCCGGAAGCCGATCCCGCTTTGATCGAAGAAGCCGGGCGCTATGCCGATCGCCTCAGCGTCAACATCGAACTGCCCACCGATGCCAGCCTGCAGACACTGGCGCCGGAGAAGGACATCACCTCGATCAAGCAAGCGATGAACACCATCTACACCGGCGTGCAGACGGTATTGAACGAACCGCGCTCGGCAAAATTCGCCCCGGCGGGGCAGAGCACGCAACTGATCGTCGGTGCCGATGACACCGACGACAGCACCATCCTCCACAGCGCTCAGTCCCTTTATGGCAACTTCCGTTTGCGCCGGGTCTATTACTCGGCATTCAGTCCGATCCCCGACAGCCCGAAAAGCGTACCGCTCGCCGCGCCACCGCTGATGCGTGAGCACCGTTTGTATCAGGCTGATTTCCTCCTGCGCAGCTACGGCTACAGCGCTGACGAATTGCTCAAAGGCCCGGGCAATCTGGCGCTCGATATTGACCCGAAGCTGGCTTGGGCGCTGGAAAATCGCGAAGTGTTCCCGCTCGACCTCAACCGTGCTGACGCGACGTTGATCGCACGCATCCCGGGCATCGGCTTGCGCACCACCGAGCGCCTGGTCGAGTTGCGCCGTCAGCGCCGCATCCGTTACGAAGACGTCGCGCGGATGCGCTGTGTGCTGGCCAAGGCCAAGCCGTTCATCATCACCAGCGATTACCACCCGCAGCAGGCGGAAGTCACCAGTCACATGCTCTACCAGCAATTGCGTGACCGGCCGATGCCGCAGCAGATGGGGTTGTGGGGATGATCAGTCTCGATTGTGACGATCTGTTCGATACCTGGCGCCAGCAGGCGCGCTGGTTGCTCAGCCATGAGATCGATCCAAGTCTGGTGAGCTGGGCGACGGAAGGCGTTGGCGATCTGTTTGCCAGTGATGATCACGTGCCCGAAGGGCAGGGGCCGTTTCAGGCGCGTATTCCCCGTACGCTGCTCGCCACCCTCGAACAAGCGGCGCGCTATCGCGGCGAACAGCGCTGGAGCCTGTTGTATGAAGTGCTCTGGCGCGTCAGTCACGGCGACCGCACGGCGATGATGGCCGGCGACAAACTCGGCAGCGAGTTGCAGCGGCGCATCAAGCAGGTCAGCCGCGAGGCCCATCATCTGCATGCATTCGTGCGTTTCATCGAGCGGCCGAAGGATCTGCCTGGTCCACAATACGTGGCGTGGCACGAACCGGCGCATGACATCCTGCACAGCGCCAGCGAGCACTTTATCGGTCGCATGGGCCAGCATCGCTGGTTGATCGCCACACCGCGCGATGGTGTGTACTACGACGGTGAGCAGTTGATTCACGAGCGGCAATGCCCGATTGAATGGCAGCAACTGGCACAGAACGTCGATGACCCCCACGGCGATTTGTGGTTGACCTACTACAGCCACATCTTCAACCCGGCACGGTTGAACCCGAAGGTCATGCAAGGGCATCTGCCGGTGCGGTTCTGGAAGAATCTGCCGGAGGGCGAGTTGATACCGGGATTGATCACCCAGGCGCGGATGGGCAAGCAGCAGAATGGGCAGGCGAGTGGGATTGCTGATCGACTTGGTAAACGGATTGCCTTGAAGAGCGAAAAGCCTACCCTCACCCCAGCCCTCTCCCGGAGGGAGAGGGAGCCGACCGAGGTGTTCTTGCGAACTCCATCGACCTGAATGGCCGAGGCGAACGCGATTTTTGAAAAGCGCACAAGTCGGCTCCCTTTCCCCCTCGCCCCCTTGGGGGCGGTCCGACGTTTCGGGAGGGCTGGGGTGAGGGGGTGACGTTCTTCAATACGACACCAGAGCCCAGCCCTACAAAAAAGCCCCCCACCAATCACTCGGTGGAGGGCTTTTGAGCATCAGCAGTCGTCAGATCAAACCTTGACGATCCAGCCCGCTGGCGCTTCGATGTCGCCGGTCTGCACGCCAGTCAGCTCTTTGTAGAGCTGCTGGGTTACCGGGCCTACCTCGGTTTCGCTGTGGAACACATGCAGGTGATCGTTGTAGCTGATGCCACCAATCGGCGTGATCACCGCAGCGGTACCGCAGGCACCGGCTTCCTTGAAGTCCGACAGCTTGTCGATCAGCACGTCGCCTTCAACCACGTCCAGGCCCAGACGCGATTTCGCCAGTTCGATCAGCGACAGGCGGGTGATGCCTGGCAGGACCGATGGCGAGTTCGGGGTGACGAACTTGTTGTCGTGGGTGATCCCGAAGAAGTTGGCCGAACCGACTTCCTCGATCTTGGTGTGGGTCATCGGATCGAGGTAGATCGCGTCGGCGAAGTTGGCTTTCTTGGCTTTCGAGCCCGGCATCAGGCTGGCGGCGTAGTTGCCACCGACCTTGGCCGCACCGGTGCCTTGCGGGGCCGCGCGGTCGTAGCTGGAGATCTGGAAGTTGTGCGGGGTCAGGCCGCCCTTGAAGTAGGCGCCGACCGGGATGCAGAAGATCGAAAAGATGAACTCGGGCGCGGTGCGCACGCCGATGTTGTCACCGACGCCGATCACGAACGGGCGCAGGTACAGCGCGCCGCCGGTGCCGTACGGCGGGATGAAACGCTCGTTGGCGCGAACCACGGCTTTGCAGGCTTCGATGAACTGCTCGGTGTCGACCGTCGGCATCAGCAGACGCGCGCAGCTGCGCTGCATGCGCAGGGCGTTCTGGTCCGGGCGGAACAGGTTGATCGAGCCGTCCTTGCAGCGATAGGCCTTCATGCCTTCGAAGCACTGCTGACCGTAGTGAAGGGCAGTGGAGCCTTCGCTGATGTGCAGGACGTTATCTTCGGTCAGGGTGCCTTTGTCCCACTCGCCATCGCGAAAGTACGACAGATAGCGCTTGTCGGTCTTGATGTAGTCAAAACCCAGCTTGTCCCAATTGATGCTTTCGTTACCCATGACACCCTCTATCACTGAACAACCGCCGAAACGGTTCAAGGCTTCTGACGTTTTTTTGGATGGGCACAACAATACTTCATTCTTGAGCGGTTTCGCAGCCGGAATTCGCTCCGCTGATCCTTCCCTCGACTGATCGTTCCCACGCTCTGCGTGGGAATGCCTCATCGGACGCTCCGCGTTCGGCTGTTGGGACGCAGAGCGTCCCGGGCTGCATTCCCACGCGGAGCGTGGGAACGATCAATTTGACGGATTTACAGATGCAGCGCATGCCCCAGCGCCCGCAACGCCGCTTCCTGCACCGCTTCGCCCAAGGTTGGGTGCGCATGGATGGTGCCGCCGATGTCTTCCAGGCGCGCGCCCATTTCCAGGCTCTGCGCGAATGCCGTCGACAATTCGGAAACACCGACTCCCACCGCTTGCCAGCCGATAATCAAATGATTGTCGCGACGTGCGACCACGCGGACGAAGCCGCTTTTCGATTCCAGGGTCATTGCGCGGCCGTTGGCGGCGAACGGGAAGCTTGCAACGATGCAGTCCAGCCCCGCAGCCTTGGCCTCGTCCGGAGTTTTGCCGACCACCACCAGTTCCGGGTCGGTAAAGCACACGGCGGCGATGGCGGTCGGGTTGAATTCGCGGCGCTTGCCACTGATCAGCTCGGCAACCATTTCGCCCTGAGCCATGGCGCGGTGGGCCAGCATCGGTTCGCCGCTCACGTCGCCAATGGCGTAGACGTTGCGCATGCTGGTCTGGCAACCGCTGTCGATCCTGATAGCCGAACCGTTCATGTCCAGATTCAACGCTTCGAGATTGAAGCCCTGCGTATTGGGTTTGCGTCCGACCGCGACCAGTACCTGATCGGTTTCCAGATTGAGGGTTTCGCCTTCGGGATCGCGCACCTGCAACGTGCCGTCGAAACCCAGCACGCTGTGCTTGAGGTACAGTTTCACGCCCAGCTGCTTCAGCGCTTCATGTACCGGTTGTGTCAGCTCCGCGTCGTAAGCCGGAAGAATTCGATCCTGCGCCTCGACCACGCTGACTTCGGCGCCGAGCTTGCGATAGGCGATGCCCAGCTCCAGGCCGATGTAACCACCGCCGACCACGACCAGGCGTTTCGGCACAGACGTCGGCGCCAGCGCTTCGGTGGAGGAGATGATTGGCCCGCCAATCGGCAGGATCGGCAGGTTGACGCTGGTCGAGCCGGTGGCCAGCACCAGATGTTCGCACTGGATGCGCGTATCGCCGACTTCCACGGTTTTGCCGTCGATGATTTTCGCCCAGCCGTTGATGACCTGAACCTTGTTTTTCTTCAGCAGCGCGGCGACGCCAGTGGTCAGGCGATCAACGATGCCGTCCTTCCACTCCACACTTTTGCTGATATCCAGGGTCGGCGCGGCAACGCTGATGCCGAGCGCCGAATGCTGGCTGTGATGCTGCGTCTGATGAAACTGCTCAGCCACATGAATCAGCGCTTTCGACGGAATGCAGCCGATATTAAGGCAGGTGCCGCCCAACGATTGGCCTTCGACCAGGATGGTCGGGATGCCCAGTTGCCCGGCGCGGATCGCGGTAACGTAACCGCCGGGGCCGCCGCCGATGATCAGCAGCGTAGTGTTCAGAGATTGCATTCGGGCTTACTCCACAAACAAGGTGGCGGGTTGTTCGAGCAAGCCACGAATGGCCTGAATGAAGAGCGCCGCGTCCATGCCGTCGACCACGCGATGATCGAAGGAGCTGGAGAGGTTCATCATCTTGCGGATCACCACTTGGCCTTTGACCACCATTGGCCGTTCGACGATTTTGTTCACGCCGATAATGGCCACTTCCGGCAGGTTCAGCACCGGCGTGCTGACAATGCCGCCCAGCGCACCGAGGCTGGTGAGCGTAATGGTCGAACCGGACAGCTCATCGCGGCTGGCCTTGCCATTGCGCGCGGCGTTGGCCAAACGCGAAATTTCCGCGGCGCTGTCCCACAGGCTGCGCGCTTCGGCGTGACGCACGACGGGCACCATCAGGCCGACATCGCTTTGCGTGGCGACGCCGACATGCACCGCGCCGAGGCGGGTGATGACTTGCGCTTCGTCGTC
Organism: Pseudomonas sp. Sample_21; assembly: GCF_004307525.1. Lineage (NCBI taxonomy): Bacteria > Pseudomonadati > Pseudomonadota > Gammaproteobacteria > Pseudomonadales > Pseudomonadaceae > Pseudomonas > Pseudomonas sp. Sample_21. The sequence goes on from NZ_RCNZ01000115.1 coordinate 118,749, forward strand.
GTAACGGGCGTTCATCTGCGGGAAGTCGCGCAGGGCCACCACCAGCGCGCGAACGAGGAACGGCAACAAGGTCAACTTGCCTCGGCTGGCGCCGTGCTTTTCATTCAGGTGCGCGCGCAGTTCTTCGATCGCGGTGACGTCGATTTCTTCGACATAGCTGAAATGCGCTGCGCGCTGCGTGGCGTCCTGCATGCGCTGGGCGATCTTGCGGCGCATGCCGATCACTTGAATCTGTTCTTCGTCGTGGCGCTGGGCATAAGCGGCAGCGGCCGGCGCCGAAGCGTTCGACCGACCTTGCGCCAGATAGGCCTCAAGATCCTCATGCAACACGCGACCGGCCGGGCCGCTGCCGCGCACCAGACGCAATTGAATACCCAGGTCCAGCGCATGTTTGCGCACGGCCGGCGATGCGAGCGGGCGTTCATCCGCTTCGCGAGCAACCATCGGGCCTTGGCAAACGGCAGCCGGACGTGGTGCGGCGGCTGCGGCGGATTTGCTCTCGACAGCGGCTTCAACTTTCGGCGCAACCGGTGCTTCTTTGACGGGCGCGGGTGCGGCCGACTCTTTAAGGTTGCCAGCCCCTTCGACTTCGATGCTGATCAGCACACTGCCAACCGCCATCACTTCACCCGGCTGACCACCGAGGGCAATCACTTTCCCGTGCACCGGCGATGGAATATCGACCATTGCCTTGTCGGTCATTACATCCGCCAGCACCTGATCTTCAACCACCAGATCGCCAACCTTGACGTGCCACTGCGACAGTTCTACTTCTGCGATGCCTTCGCCGATGTCCGGCATCTTGATAACGTGCGTGCCCATTCAGACCTCCATGACCCGTTTCAACGCCGCGCCCACGCGGGACGGCCCTGGGAAATACGCCCACTCCTGCGCGTGCGGGTAGGGAGTGTCCCAACCGGTGACGCGCTCGATCGGCGCTTCCAGGTGATGGAAGCAATGCTCCTGCACCAGCGATACCAGCTCGGCGCCGAAACCGCAGGTGCGGGTGGCTTCGTGAACCACCACGCAGCGGCCGGTTTTCTTCACCGACTTGACGATGGTTTCCAGGTCCAGGGGCCACAGGCTGCGCAGGTCGATGACTTCGGCATCGACGCCGGATTCTTCGGCAGCGACTTGCGAGACGTATACGGTGGTGCCGTAGGTCAGCACGGTCACGTCCTTGCCCGGGCGAGTGATCGCAGCGACGTCCAGCGGCACGGTGTAGTAACCGTCCGGCACCTGGGCTTGCGGGTGTTTCGACCACGGCGTCACCGGGCGGTCGTGATGGCCATCGAACGGGCCGTTGTACAGGCGTTTCGGCTCAAGGAAGATCACCGGGTCATCGTTTTCGATGGAGGCGATCAGCAGGCCTTTGGCGTCGTACGGGTTGGACGGCATCACCGTGCGCAGACCGCAGACCTGAGTGAACATCGCCTCGATGCTCTGGCTGTGGGTCTGGCCGCCGTAGATGCCGCCGCCGCAAGGCATGCGCAGGGTCATCGGTGCGGTGAATTCGCCAGCCGAGCGATAACGCAGGCGCGCCGCTTCGGAGATGATCTGGTCGGAGGCGGGGTAGACGTAGTCGGCGAACTGGATTTCGGCGACCGGCCGCAGTCCGTAAGCGCCCATGCCCACGGCCACGCCGACGATGCCGCTTTCCGAGATCGGCGCGTCGAACACCCGCGAGGTGCCGTACTTGGTCTGCAGGCCTTCGGTGCAGCGGAACACGCCGCCGAAGTAGCCGACGTCCTGACCGAACACGACGACGTTGTCATCACGCTCAAGCATCACATCCATGGCCGAGCGCAGGGCCTGGATCATGGTCATGGTGGTCGTGGTCATGGCGGTTTCCAACTGAATATTGTTGTTGTGATCGTTCATGTCAGATCCCCAACTGCTGACGCTGGCGCTTCAAGTGCTCCGGCATCTCTTTGTAGACGTCTTCGAACATGGTCGCGGCGCTTGGAATCTGGCCACCGGCGAGGGTGCCGTACTGTTCGGCCTGTTTCTGCGCGGCAATCACTTCGGCTTCAAGTTCAGCGCTGACGGCGCTGTGCTCTTCCTCCGACCAGTGGCCGACCTTGATCAGATGCTGTTTCAGACGCGCGATCGGATCGCCGAGCGGGAAGTGGCTCCAGTCATCGGCAGGGCGGTATTTTGATGGGTCGTCGGAGGTCGAGTGCGGGCCGGCGCGGTAGGTGACCCATTCGATCATGGTCGGGCCGAGGTTGCGCCGGGCGCGTTCGGCAGCCCAAGCGGAAGCGGCGTAGACCGCGTAGAAGTCGTTGCCATCGACACGCAGCGAGGCGATGCCGCAACCGACGCCGCGTCCGGCGAAAGTCGTGGCTTCACCGCCGGCGATGGCCTGGAACGTGGAAATCGCCCACTGGTTGTTGACCACGTTGAGGATCACCGGCGCGCGATAAACGTGGGCGAAGGTGAGGGCGGTGTGGAAGTCCGATTCGGCGGTAGCGCCGTCACCGATCCACGCCGAGGCGATTTTCGTATCGCCCTTGATCGCCGAGGCCATGCCCCAGCCGACGCCCTGAATGAATTGGGTGGCGAGGTTGCCGGATATGGTGAAGAAACCGGCGTCCTTGACCGAGTACATGATCGGCAACTGGCGGCCCTTGAGCGGATCGCGCTCGTTGGACAGCAGTTGGCAGATCAGGTCGACCAGCGGCACATCGCGGGCCATCAGGATGCTTTGCTGGCGGTAGGTCGGGAAGCACATGTCGTCGATGTTCAGCGCCAACGCCTGGGCGCTGCCGATGGCTTCTTCGCCGAGGCTCTGCATGTAGAACGACATCTTTTTCTGCCGCTGGGCGACGACCATGCGGTTGTCGTAGATGCGCGTCTTGAGCATCGCGCGCATGCCTTTGCGCAGGATTTCGACCGGCACGTTTTCGGCCCACGGGCCGAGGGCGTTGCCCTGATCGTCGAGCACGCGAATAAGGCCACGGGCGAGGTCGGCGGTGTCGGCAGGTTCTACATCGATGGGAGGTTTGCGCACCGTACCGGCATCGGTCAGATGCAGGTAGGAAAAATCGGTTTTGCAGCCGGGACGGCCCGAGGGTTCAGGGACGTGCAGGCGCAGCGGTTCATACGCTTGGGTCATGGCTTCTACGCTCGATCTTGTGAATTTCTTGTAGTGAGCTGGCAGTCATTCCGGGATGAGGAAATCTTGTCCTACAACAATCATAGGCGTGGCCAAGAAGAATATTTCTCTGTGTTTCGTTGCGCTGGTGACCATTTGCAGATAGAAATTCTGCATAAACATAAAAAACAGGTGGTTTTGTCTCATGCGCAAACTGGACCGTACCGACATCGGCATTCTCAACAGCCTTCAGGAGAACGCGCGCATCACCAACGCCGACCTCGCTCGCTCGGTGAACCTGTCGCCGACGCCGTGCTTCAACCGGGTCAAGGCCATGGAAGAATTGGGCTTGATTCGCGAGCAGGTCACGCTGCTGGATGCCGATCTGCTGGGGCTGCACGTGAACGTGTTCATTCACGTCAGCCTGGAAAAACAGGTAGAGGAGGCGTTGCAGCATTTCGAGGAAGCGATTTCTGATCGGCCTGAGGTGATGGAGTGCTATCTGATGGCGGGTGATCCGGATTATCTGATTCGCGTGCTGGTGCCGAGCATTCAGTCGCTGGAACGCTTCATGATGGATTTTCTGACCAAGGTGCCGGGGGTGGCGAACATCCGCTCGAGCTTTGCGTTGAAGCAGGTGCGCTACAAGACCGCGTTGCCGTTGCCGGCCAATGGGTTGACGTTGGGCAATTGATACGACTGCCCTGCAGACGCCGATCGTTCCCACGCTCCGCGTGGGAATGCCGCCAGGGACGCTCCGCGTTCCGCCTCAAGAAGTGACGCAGAGCGTCACGGGATGCATTCCCACGCGGAGCGTGGGAACGATCAGTTGGCGCTGCTGGAGGCTGCGTTGCCGAACCGTCAGAGTTTGTTGAGCGGAATCTTCAGGTAAACCACACCGTTGTCTTCCGCCGCCGGCAGATTCCCCGCCCGCACGTTCACCTGAATCGCCGGCAGCAGCAACGTCGGCATGCCTAACCCAGCGTCACGTGTCGTGCGCATCTCGACGAACGCCGCTTCATCGATCCCGTCATGCACATGAATATTGCTTTTGCGCTGTTCGCCGACAGTGGTCTGACACTGTGAGGCGCGGCCTTCGGGCGGGTAATCGTGGCAGACGTAAAGCTTCACGCTGGCGGGAAACGCCAGCAGCTTCTGGATCGACTTGAACAATTGCTGCGCATTGCCGCCAGGGAAATCACAGCGCGCGGTGCCGACATCGGGCATGAACAGCGTGTCACCCACCAGGATCTGCTCGCCGTCGATCAGGTACGCCATGTCCGCTGGCGTATGGCCGGGGACGTGCAGCGCGGTAGCCTTGAGGTTGCCGATCATGAACGACTCGTTCGGCGCGAACAGATGATCGAACTGCGAGCCATCGACGCAAAATTCCGGCTCCAGATTGAACAGCGCCTTGAACACATTCTGCACTTTGCTGATCGATTCACCGATGGCGATCTTGCCGCCCAGTTCCCGACGCAGGTACGGCGCGGCGGAGAGGTGATCGGCGTGGGCGTGGGTTTCCAGCAGCCATTGCACTTGCAGTCGATGCGCACGCACGAAGGTGATGATCTTGTCCGCCTGCTCGGTGCCGGTGCGCCCGGCGGCGCCATCATAGTCGAGCACCGGGTCGACGATCGCGCACTGGCCGCCGTCGGCTTCGTAGACCACGTAGCTGTAGGTCGAGGAGGCGGGGTCGAGGAACGCTTCAATCTGGGCGGACATGGCAGAAACCTGTGCTGAGGAATTTCGGGTTGCAACACTTTATGTAAAAACATAATGTTCGCAGCTTAAGTGACCTTCAAGGCCTCGTGCAAATGCAATCCAGTCTGACCGAATGTGAAGTCGCCCAACTGCGCGCCTCGGCGTCCAAAGCCTGCGCCTTGCTCAAAGCCCTGGCCAATGAGGATCGTCTGTTGATCCTCTGTCAACTGACCCAGGGCGAACGCAACGTCGGCGAGCTGGAAAAAATGACCGGCGTACGCCAACCGACGCTGTCCCAACAACTGGGCATCTTGCGCGACGAAGGGCTTGTCGCGACTCGCCGTGAAGGCAAATACATTTTCTACGGCCTGGCCAGTCACGAAGTGATCCAGGTGATGAAAACCCTGTCGGGGCTGTATTGCGGAGCGGTACTCAAGAGCTGGGAACAGCCATAAATGCCAGCCCTAACACTTACTTACCCTGTGGGAGCTGGCTTGCCAGCGATGAGGGCTTATCAGCCAATATTTATGTGACTGACACACCGCTTTCGCTGGCAAGCCAGCTCCCACAGTTTCTTTGGTTTGACCCGAACAAATCCTTGCGTGCAGCAAAAGGAACAAGCAATGAACGATCAACACTGGGGCCCATCCATCAGTGCGGACATCGTGGTCATCGGCGGTGGCACGGCCGGCATCGGTTTTGTCGCCAGCCTGCTCAAGCGTGACCCGCAGCTTAAAGTCACCGTGATCGAACCGAGTTCACAGCACTACTATCAACCGGCGTGGACGCTGGTCGGCGGTGGTGCGTTTGATGTGAAAGACACCGTCAGGCCGATGAGCAAAGTCATGCCGCGTCAGGCGACGTGGATTCAGGCCAGTGTCAGCGCCATCGACCCGCAAAGCCGCCAACTCACCCTCGACGACCAGCGCACCGTCAGCTATCAAAACCTGGTCGTCTGCCCCGGCCTGCGCCTGGCCTGGGAAAAAGTCGAAGGCTTGCAGGAAAGCCTCGGTCAGCACGGCGTCACCTCCAACTACAGCTATCAACACGCCCAGTACACTTGGGATCAAGTGCAGAAACTGCGCGATGGCCGGGCGCTGTTCACCCAGCCGGCGATGCCGATCAAATGCGCCGGCGCGCCGCAAAAAGCCCTGTACCTGTCTTGCGATTACTGGCGCAAATCCGCCGTGCTGAAAGACATCAATGTCGAATTCAATCTCGCTGGCGCTGCGCTGTTTGGCGTGCCGACCTTTGTGCCGCCGTTGATGAAGTACATCGAACAGTACGACGCGCAACTGGCGTTCAACTCGAATCTGGTCAAGGTCGACGGCCCGGCGAAAACCGCGTGGTTTGAAGTCAAGGACGCCGATGGCAATGTCAGCCGCGTGGCAAAAACCTTCGATCTGCTGCACGTCGTGCCGCCACAAGTCGCGCCGGATTTCATCGCCCAGAGTGCGCTGGCCGATGCCGGCGGTTGGTGCGAAGTCGATCCGCACAGCCTGCAGCATCCGCGTTATCCCGAGGTGTTCGCACTGGGCGATATCTGCGGCACCAGCAACGCGAAAACCGCCGCAGCGGTGCGCAAGCAGGTGGTCGTCGTTGCGCAGAACCTGCTGGCCGCGCGCAAACAACAGCCGCTGCCGCTCAAGTACGACGGCTACGGCTCGTGCCCGCTGACGGTGGAGAAGGGCAAGGTGATCCTCGCCGAGTTCGGCTATGGCGGCAAACTGCTGCCGACTTTCCCGCTGGACCCGACCGTGGCCCGCCGTTCGGCGTGGTGGCTGAAGGCGACGCTGCTGCCGTGGTTCTACTGGCACGGCATGCTCAAGGGCCGCGAGTGGCTGACGCGTCTATCCAGGGTCGACTGAGAAAACCCCTATGTTGCTGGCAAGTCTGTTTGGCGTGGTGATGGGGTTGGTCCTCGGCCTGACCGGCGCAGGCGGCGGGATTCTCGCGGTGCCGGCGCTGGTGCTCGGGCTCGGCTGGACGATGACGCAAGCGGCGCCGGTGGCCTTGTTTGCGGTCGGCAGCGCGGCGGCGGTCGGGGCGATCGATGGTTTGCGCCATGGCCTGGTGCGTTACCGCGCGGCGCTGTTGATCGCGGCACTGGGCGCGGTGTTTTCGCCGCTGGGGATCTACTTCGCGCATCAACTGCCGGAAAAGATTCTGATGATCCTGTTCAGCCTGCTGATGGTTCTGGTCGCTTGGCGAATGTTCAGAAAGGACCGTCAGCAAGCGGGGCCGAGCGATCACGGCCACGCCGGTTGGGGGCAGAAAAACTGCATGCTCAACGAGCAGACCGGGCGCTTCGACTGGACCGCCAAATGCACCGCCACCCTGGCTGCACTGGGAGCGGTTACTGGCGTGGTTTCGGGTTTACTTGGCGTCGGCGGCGGCTTTCTGATCGTGCCGGCGTTCAAGCAACTGACCGATGTGCAGATGCGCGGCATCGTTGCGACGTCGTTGATGGTGATCAGTCTGATTTCCGCGATCGGGGTGATCGGCGCGTTTCATGCGGGTGTGCGCATTGACAGTCAGGGTGCGGCGTTCATTGTCGCCAGCATCGTTGGCATGCTCATCGGTCGCAGGCTGTGCGCGCAGGTGCCGGCGCGGGCGTTGCAGGTGGGGTTTGCCAGTGTCTGTCTGGTGGTGGCGGGGTACATGCTGGTGCGGGCGTGAAGATCAACAGATCGCAGCCTCCTTGCACGAAGCTGCGATCTTCTCAGCGGGTTACAACACCAGGTGCGGCAGCCACAGCGAAATCGCCGGAACGTAGGTCACCAGCAGCAGCACCAGGAACAGCACGCCATAGAACGGCAGCAGCGCTTTCACCGTGCTTTCGATACTGACCTTGCCCACCGCCGAGCCGACGAAGAGCACGGCCCCCACGGGCGGTGTTATCAATCCGATCCCCAGGTTGACCAGCATGATCATGCCGAACTGCACCGGATCGACACCGATGCCCATGATCACTGGCATCAGGATCGGCGTGAGGATCAGGATCAGCGGCGCCATGTCCATCACCGTGCCAAGCAACAGCAACATCACGTTGATGCACATCAGGATCACGTAGCGGTTGTCCGACAGGGTCAGGAACAGTGTGGTGATTTTTGCCGGGATCTGCATCAGCGTCATGATGTAGCCGAAGCTGGCGGCGAAACCGATCAGGATCATCACGATGGAGATGGTGCGCACCGTGCGGTGCATCAGCTTGGGCAGCTCGCGCCATTTGTAATCGCGATAAATGAACATGGTCACGAAGAATGACCACAGCACCGCGATGGCCGCCGATTCAGTGGCGGTGAAAATACCCGAGAGAATGCCGCCGAGGATGATCACCATCGCCATCATGCCCCACAGGGCTTCGCCGACGATCTTCAGCGCCTGGCGCATCGGAATCACTTCGCCCTTGGGGTAGTTGCGCTTTTTCGCGAAGATCAGGCACAGCACCATCAGGCAGGCGCTCATCAGCAGGCCCGGGACGATGCCGGCCATGAACAGCGAAGCGATCGACACCGTACCGCCAGCGGCCAGCGAGTAGAGCACCGAGTTGTGGCTTGGCGGAGTCAGCAGGGCTTGCACTGAACCGCTGACGGTCACGGCGGTGGAGAAGTCCCGTGGATAACCCTTGCGCTCCATCTCCGGAATCAGCACCGAACCCACAGACGCAGTGTCGGCCACCGAAGAACCGGAGATCGCACCGAAGAACGTCGAGGCAACAATGTTGACCAGCGACAGACCACCACGGACGAAACCTACCAGCACCCCGGCACACGCCACTAACCGCCGGGACATGCCGCCCTCGGCCATGATCGCGCCGGCGAGGACGAAGAACGGAATGGCCAGCAGCGAGAATTTGTTCACCCCCGAGGCGACCTGGATCATCACCGCCTGGAAGGGAATGTCGATCCACCAAGCGCCGATCAGCGCAGCGGCGCCCAACGCGTAAGCGACCGGCATGCCGATCAGGATCAATACGATAAAACTGCCCAGCAGGATCAGAGCGTCCATTAAACGGCACCTTCACTTTCTTCAACCAGGTCGAACTGCACGACCCGACGTTTGCTCTGGTCACCGAGCAAGAGTTTTTCCACGACAAAAATCAATGTCAGCAAACCGCCCACGGGGATCGGCAGATAGGTCACGCCAACCCGCAGATCGGGCAGGGCTGCCATGAACTGGTTCCAGGTGGACATGCACAGCTTGGTGCCCCAGATGGTCATGAAGATGCAGATGGCCGCCATCAGCAGTTGCGAAAAAATCGCCGCTGCGGCTTTCATTTGCGCCGGCATGCGGTCGGTGAGCATGGCCACGGCCATGTGCGCACCAGCGCGGTAACTGGCGGCGGCGCCGATGAAGGTGAACACCATCATCAGCAGGATCGCCGTCGGCTCAGGCCAGCTCGAACCGGTGCCGAGCACGTAACGGGCGAAGACGCCCCAGGGAATCATCAGGGAAATCGCCAGGACGGAAAGGCCGGCGACCCAGATGCACGTCATGTAGATCTTGTCGTTGATACGCAGCAGCAGATTCTTCATCGGGTTCCACCGTAACCGGGCGCGCCTGAACCGCTGGCGCGCCGGGCCTTTTTCATGAGTACGGAGCGGGAGGCGTTACTGAACGGCTTCGATCTTTTTGATCAGGTCGGCGTACTTCGCGCCGTACTTTTCCCGTACCGGTGCGGTGGCGTCGTAGAAGGGTTTTTTGTCGACTTCGATGAACTCGACGCCAGCGGCCTTGAGTTTTTCTTCACTGGCAGCGGACTTCTTGTCCCACAGTACGCGCTCTTCAGCCTGGGCAGCCTTGGCGGCTTTTTTCACCAGTTGCTGTTGATCCGGAGTGAGTTTTTCCCAAGTGATTTTCGACATCACGATCGGCTCTGGCAGGATCAGGTGACCGGTCAGGCTGTAGAACTTGGCGTTCTGGAAGTGGTTGTGTTCAAGCAGGGTCGGCGGGTTGTTTTCCGCGCCATCGATCACGCCGGTCTGCAGGGCGCTGAAGATTTCCCCGGTGTCCATGGCGATGCCGTTACCGCCCATGGCGTTCATCATGTCGATGAACATCGGGTTGCCTTGTACGCGGATTTTCATGCCCTTGAGGTCTTCGAGCTTGCGCACCGGTTTCTTGGTGTAGATGTTGCGCGTGCCGCCGTCCATCCACGCCAAGGCCACCAGGCCGAATTCGGAGTTGGTGATCTTGTCGAGAATCTCATCGCCCACCGGGCCATCGATGACGTTACGCATGTGTTGCTGGTCGCGGAAGATGAACGGCATGTTGAACACGTTCACATCCGGCACCACAGGGCCGACGATGCCCAGGCTGACACGCGACAGCTGCACCGCGCCGACCTGCATCTGCTCGATGACTTCCTTCTCGGAACCGAGCACACCGCCCGGGAAGTATTGGAAGGTCAGCTCGCCGTTGGTTTCCTTGGTCAGGGTATCGCCCATGGATTTTTCAGCCACCACGGTTGGGTAACCGGCGGGGTGAATGTCGGCAAATTTGAGTTTCATTTCCGCCTGAGCGGCACCGGCGAAGGTGAACATCAGCGGGAGTGCAGCGGCGAGCAAGGTGCGTTTGAAGTTCATGGGGGGTGAGTCTCCAGTCTTGTTATTTTTGTGTTCAAGGCGCAGCGGTGCAGCAGAGGGTCTAAAGCAAATCGTTGAATTGCGGTTCGGCGAGGCCTTTGACGCCTGGCTTCAGGGCGAACACGCCGCCGGCCAGGGATTGCGGGTCGTGGTCATCGCCGGGGCGAATCGAGGCGACAAACAAGGTGTCCAGGTTGCTGCCGCCGAAAGCGCACATGGTCGGTTTCTTCACCGGTACTTCCAGCGAGAAATCCAGTCGGCCGTCCGGGGCGAAGCGGTGGATCAGGCCGGCGTCGTTGGCGCAGATCCAGTAGCAGCCTTCGGCATCCACGGCGGCGCCATCGGGGCGGCCGGGGAAATGATTCATGTCGACGAAGATTCGGCGATTCGATGGCGTGCCGGTCTCGGTGTCGTAATCGAAGGCCCAGATCAGTTGCACATTGGGGTGCGAATCCGAGAGATACATGGTTTTGCCGTCAGGGCTGAAACCGAGGCCGTTGGGTACGATGAAGCCATCCAGTTGCGCTTCGATCACGCCCGTCTGCCCGGCGCCGTAGCGATAGAGCCGGCCTTCAGGCGCGTTCAGGCCCATGTTCAGCACCATGCTGCCCGCCCAGAAACGCCCTTGGCGATCACAGCGACCGTCGTTGAGGCGCATGTCGGCGCGGCTGTGCTCTACGGTGGCGAGCAACTCACTGTCGAGGCTGCCGTCGCTGTGCGGGTGCAGGCGAAAGAATCCGCTTTCCATGCCAGCGACCCAGCCGCCACTGCGGTGGCGGGTGATGCAGGCGAGCATTTCCGGGGCCTTCCACGAGGCAACATGCCCGCTGTCAGCGCTCCAGCGTTGCAGCCCGCCGTTGGGAATATCGACCCAGTACAGAGCGTTTTCCTGCGGCACCCAGACCGGGCTTTCACCGACCGCGTTGCGGGCGTCGACGATCAATTCGGCTTGCATACTCATTCCCATGGTTTTTATTAAAGGGGATCAAGTCGAACGGTCAGTCGCCGAACGGGCCTGCTGCGACGAAGGCGCCGCCCTGATAGATCCGCGCCGGATCATCGTCGGCCGGCATCGGTTGCGCTTCGACCTTGTCGCGGAACACTTCCGAGGTGTCCTTGGCTTCGAAACCGAGGTGGCTGGCGTAGCGGTTGTCCCACCAGACGTCTTTGTTGGCGGACATGCCGTAGACCACGGTGTGGCCGACGTTCGGTGTGTACAGCGAGCGTTCGAGCAGTTGCGTGAGATCGTCGAAGCTCAGCCAAGTGTGCATCATCCGGCGGTTCTGCGGTTCGGGGAACGAGGAGCCGATGCGGATGCTGACGGTTTCGATACCGTAGCGATCGAAGTAGAAACTGGCCATGTCTTCGCCGTAGGACTTGGACAAGCCGTAGTAACCATCGGGACGACGCGCTGAAGTGGCGTCGAGCTGTTGGTCCTGTTTGTAGAAACCGATGACGTGGTTGGAGCTGGCGAAGATCACCCGCTTCACACCGTGCTTGCGCGCCGCTTCGTAAATGTGGAACACGCCGCAGATGTTGGCACCGAGGATTTCTTCGAACGGGCGCTCGACCGAGACGCCACCGAAATGCAGGATTGCATCGACCCCTTCGACCAGTTGATGCACGGCTTGCTTGTCGGCGAGGTCGCAGAGCACGACTTCTTCGTGTTCATCGACGGCCGGGGCGAGGGCGGCGATGTCGGACAGGCGCAGCACATTGGCGTAAGGGCGCAGGCGTTCGCGCAACACTTTGCCCAGGCCGCCGGCGGCACCGGTCAGCAGCAGGCGGTTGAAAGGAGCGCGGGGGGTAGAGGTAGACGTCATGGCAATCCCTGAACACATTGTTATTAGGTTTGTTGTAGGTTGTCGTATGACTGCGCTGAAGTATCGGTAGGGTTTCCGGATCTTGTCAACGCGACTTTTGGTGTAGATGACGGAAGGGGCGATTCATTTTTTCAGCACCCGATACCTGCCTGGCAATGCAATCCCCTTGTGGGAGCGAGCCTGCTCGCGAATGCGCTGTGTCAGTCAGAACAAGTCGACTGGTCCGGCGCTTTCGCGAGCAGGCTCGCTCCCACAGGGCAAACCGCCAACCCTTACAACAACGAAATCGGATAGCTGATAAAGATCCGGTTCTCGTCGAATTCGTTGGTGCTGAAGTCCCGGCGAATGGTCGCGTTGCGCCATTTCACGTTGAGGTTCTTCAGCGGGCCGCTCTGCACGGTGTAGGCCAGTTCCGATTCGCGGCCCCATTCCTTACCGTCATTGGTGGTGGCGGTGTGCACGTTATCGCCGCTGATGTAGCGGTTCATCAGGGTCAGGCCAGGCACGCCCAGCGCAACGAAGTTGTAGTCGTGACGCACCTGCCAGGAGCGCTCTTTGGCGTTGTCATAACTGGCGTTGTAACTGTCGTTGGCCAAGGTGCCGCCGCTGGTGCCGTTGACGCGCATCCAAGCATCGTCGCCGGTGAGTTTCTGCAGGCCGACGTAGAAGGTGTTGCCACCGTACTTGGCCGAGAGCAGGGCGAACGCGGTCTTGTTGTCGAGGTCGCCGGCCTGAGCGCTGCCGTCTTCCTTGCCGGTGAAGAAACCGAGGTTGGCGCCCAGCGTCCAGTCGCCCATCGGCTGACTGTGGCTGAGGTTGAAATACTGCTGCTGGTAGATGTCGGTGAGCTCGGCGTACCACACGCCGACCATCGTGCGTTTTTCGTTGAAGCTGTATTCGCCGCCGCCGAAGTTGAAACGATCGGAGGTGAATGCACCGCGGCCGTTCATCGACATGTCTTCCATGCTCGCGTCGTTGCGCGGGCTATTGCCACGGAACTGGCCGCCGTAGACGGTCAGGCCGTTGATTTCAGTGGACGTGATCTGCCCGCCGCGAAAGGTCTGCGGCAGGGAGCGGCCGTCGTCGGAGCGCAGGATCGGCAATACCGGCATCCATTCGCCGACCTTCAATTCGGTCTTCGAGACTTTGGCTTTCAGCGCCACGCCGAGGCGACCGAAATTGTCGGCCGGGCGACCGTCATCATGAATCGGCAACAACTGCGTACCGCCAGTGCCTTTGCCGCCATCGAGCTTTTGCGAATACAGCCCGAGCACATCGAGGCCGAAGCCGACGGTGCCTTGGGTGAAGCCGGATTTGGCGTCGAGAATGAAGCTCTGCGTCCACTCTTCGGCCTTGCCCTGCGGATAGGCCGGGTTGACGAAGTTGCGGTTGAAGTAGGCGTTGCGCAGGTTCAGCGTGGCTTTGCTGTCGTCGAGAAAGCCCTCGGCATCGGCGCTCATCGGCAAGGCCAGAGCGAGGCTGCTGCAACCGATCAGGCTCAGGGTCGAACGCGGTTTGAAATGGGCAAAACGTGAAGGGCGGACGGAATTGCGGGCGAGTGGGCTCACTGTGACGCTCCCTGGATCGTTTGTTGTTTTTATTATTTGTCATACGTCGTCGTACAACATCGATGCGGATATTTCCCAGATTTTCGGGGATTGTCAACTGGAAGTTATACGATGACCTCCCATTCGACGCCGAACCCATGTGGGAGCGAGCCTGCACGCGAATGCGGACTTTCAATCAATGAAGTTGTCGACTGACACAGCGCTTTAGCGAGCAGGCTCGCTCCCACAGGGTTCCTTGGTGTCTGTCGAGTCGTGTATTGCCCGTCAAATTGCGGCAAACTTCCTCCACCCCCAGCACCAGGCCGATTCATGGATAAATACGCCCCGCGCAACTGGCAACCCCACGAAAAGCCCAGCCTGCCCGGTTCTCCGTCGACACCGCTGCACTCCACGCCCAAGCGCCTGGCGTACGCGGCGGTTGGCGTGCTGGTGGCGGTGACCGGTGGGTTGGGCAACTCGCTGGTGGTTGCCAACCTGCCTTACCTGCAAGGCTCGCTCGGCGCGACCACGGCGGAGATGGCCTGGCTGCCGGCGGCGTATGTGATGACCAACGTGTCGATGAACCTGCTGCTGGTGAAGTTTCGCCAGCAATTCGGCTTGCGCGCGTTCACCGAAGTATTTCTGGTGCTGTATGCCCTAGTGACCTTCGGCCATTTGTTCGTCAACGATCTCAACTCGGCAGTGGCGGTGCGGGCTGCCCACGGCATGGTCGGTGCGGCGCTGAGCTCGCTGGGTCTGTATTACATGGTCCAGGCGTTCCCGGCGAAGTGGCGGCTCAAAGCGCTGGTGCTCGGCCTCGGCACGTCGCAATTGGCGTTACCGCTGGCGCGGCTGTTTTCCGAAGACCTGTTGCAGATCGCCGAATGGCGCGGTTTGTACCTGTTCGAATTGGGCATGGCCCTGCTGTCACTCGGCTGTGTCTTGCTACTGAAATTGCCGCCCGGTGACCGCTTCAAAACCTTTGAAAAACTCGATTTCCTCACCTTCGCCATCCTCGCCACCGGTGTGGCGTTGTTGTGCGCGGTGTTGTCGCTGGGGCGGATCGACTGGTGGCTGGAGGCAGACTGGATCGGCGTGGCGCTGGCCTGTTCGATCGCGCTGATCATCATGGGCCTGGCCATCGAGCACAACCGCAGCAACCCGATGTTGATGACCCGCTGGCTGGGCAGCGGAACGATGATCCGCCTGGCGCTGGCGGTGACCCTGATTCGCATGGTCACCTCGGAGCAATCCACCGGCGCGGTCGGTTTCATGCAGAACCTCAACATGGGCTATGAGCAGTTACACAGTCTGTACGTGGTGATGCTGATCGGCAGCATCGCCGGGCTTGCCACCAGCGCGTTGACCATCGACCCCAAACATTTGCTGATGCCGTTGATCATTTCCTTGGCGCTGATGGCCACCGGTTCGGTGATGGACAGCTTCTCGAATAACCTGACCCGTCCCGCCAACATGTATTTCAGCCAGTTCCTGCTGGCATTCGGCAGTACGTTTTTTCTCGGCCCGACCATGGTCTTCGGCACGCGTAACGTGCTGACCAATCCGCGCAACCTGGTGAGTTTTTCCGTGCTGTTCGGGATCTGCAATAACCTCGGCGGACTGCTCGGCGCGGCGTTGCTTGGCACTTTTCAGATCGTGCGCGAGAAGTACCACTCCAGCCACATCGTCGATCATCTGGTGATGTCCGATCCGTTGGTGGCGGCGCGAGTGCAGAGCGGCGGCTCGGCGTTCGGCGGTTTGCTCGCCGACCCGAGCCTGCGCAATCTGGCCGGCATGCGCAGCCTCGCCAATGCGGCGACACGCGAAGCGAACGTGCTGGCCTATAACGATGTCTTCATGCTGATTGCGGTCATTGCCGTCCTGACCATGATCTGGCTTTCGATTCGCGCGTTGTGGCTGATGAGCACCACCAAAGCCATTGAGCCGACACCTTCCGTACCACCCAGCGGTGCCACTTCTTCATGACCGAACCGACCACCACAACTACCAACGCCATCGCCGCCACGCCTGAAGGGGAGGCGCCGCCATCGTCACCGAATACTGCGCCGCGTTCGCTGCGGGTGCGGATCATCTCTTCGCTGGGCTTTGCCGCAATCGCCATCGTCGGCGTGCTGATCGTGTTGTATGCCTGGCAACTGCCGCCATTCAGCAGTGCGGTCGAAACTACCGAAAACGCCTTGATTCGCGGGCAGGTGACGATCATCGGTCCGCAGCTCAGCGGCTATGTGTTCGAGGTGCCGGTGCAGGACTTCCAGTACGTCAAGGCCGGGGACCTGCTGGTGCGTCTGGACGACCGCATTTATCAGCAACGCCTCGACCAGTCCCTGGCACAACTGGCGGTGCAGAAAGCCGGATTGGCCAACGTCGTGCAGCAGCGCAACAGCGCCGAAGCGACGATCAAATTGCGTCAGGCGGTGCTCGCCGACAGCCAGGCGCAGTTGCGCAAGAGCGAGGCGGATCTGCGGCGTAATCAGGAGCTGGTGCGCGACGGCTCGGTGTCCAAGCGCGAATTTGACGTGACCCTCGCTGCCAACGCGCAAAGCACGGCTTCTGTGGCGCAGGCCAAGGCCAATCTGGAAATCGCCCGGCAGGATCTGCAAACGGTGATCGTCAATCGCGGCTCGCTGGAGGCCGCCGTGGCCAGTGCCGAAGCGGCGGTGCAACTGGCGCGGATCGATCTGTCGAACACGCGAATTGTCGCCCCGCGCGACGGTCAGCTCGGGCAGATCGGCGTGCGCCTCGGCGCCTACGTCAACTCCGGCGCGCAGTTGATGGCGTTGGTCCCGGACCAGAAGTGGGTGATCGCCAACATGAAGGAAACCCAGATGGCCAACGTGCGGGTCGGGCAACCGGTACGCTTTACCGTCGACGCCTTGAACCACCGCAGATTCACCGGCCACGTGCAGCATATTTCGCCGGGCACCGGCTCGGAATTTGCCTTGCTGCAGGCCGACAACGCCACCGGCAACTTCGTCAAGATCGCCCAGCGCGTGCCGGTGCGCATCACCATCGATCCCGACCAGCAGGAAGAAGAACGCTTGCGGCCGGGGATGTCAGTGGTTGTCAGCATCGACACCGCCGCCGGCGACACCCAACCCCACTGATCAATGCATGACCCTGTGGGAGCGAGCCTGCTCGCTCCCACAGGATTAGTGCTCACAGGGTCTATTCACTCGGCCGAGGGAGTGACCCGGCAACTTTTGCGGTTGCGAATCTGCTCGTCGCTGGGCCTCTCGCGAACGAATTCGAAGCGCGGTTCGCCTTCGCTGTAATGCACCAGCCAGCCCCATTCCAGTTCGCTTTCGTCCTGTCCGGGATGTGGTGGCCGGGCCCACCAGGGTTCTTTGCTGAGGATCTCGCGCATGGCAGCCTCCGGTTGATGGCAATCCTTGAACTATAGCTTCCTGTCGCGAGTCGTCAGAACAGGCTGTGTAGAATCGGCGCGATCATGACGATATGGGGGGCAGGGCGATGATGGATGAAGTGCGCAGGGATGAACCGTCGAAACGGCTGTTTTTCGCTTTGGATTGCCCGCCGGCGCAGCGCAAGGCAATCGCCCAGTGGCGCGCGGAACTGGGCCTGCGCAGCGGCAAACCGGTGCCGGCGGATAACTTTCATCTGACTCTGCTGTTCCTCGGTGCGGTGCCGCTGGCGCAGATTCATGGCGTCTGTGAAGCAGCGGGCAGTGTGCGTATTCCCGGCGAAACGTTGCGCATTGAGCTGGATCGCTTGCAGGTCTGGCATCGCGCCGGTGTGCTATCGCTGGCACCGGAACAGGCGCCGCCAGCGTTGTTGCGCCTGGTCTACGCGCTGGAACAGGCGATGCTGCCGTTCGGCTTTGAAGAAGCCACCCGCGAGTTCCGCCCGCACCTTACGCTGGCCCGCGAATACCGCGCGCCGGAGCCGGAGGCGCGCACGCCGCCGGAGTTCTTTCTGCGTGCTGAACGCTTCGCTCTGTTCGAATCGCACAAGGGTCGCTATCGGGTTGTGCAGGACTGGCCGCTGATCTGAACGGACAAAAAAAGGCGCCCGAAGGCGCCTGCAAATTCACCCGAGCCGAGGAAGCCGGGTGAGGCCGTTCAGAGCAGGGTGCAGCGGTGGTAAGGCGCTGCGTGAACGGAAAATTTTCAGCACTGCATTGCTTCATTGTGGGAGCGAGCCTGCTCGCGAAAGCGTCGGCACACCCAATATTTTCGTCGCCTGTCCTACCGCCTTCGCGAGCAGGCTCGCTCCCACATTTTGATCATCGGTGTTTTTATTTACCGAGCTTCACCCGCGTCCAGCCGCGCGTCATGATCCGCTGCGTGGCAATCGGCTGATCCGGCACTGCATACAACGTCGCCATCACCGCTTGCGACGGATACGAGCCCGGTTCGTTGCGGATCGCTTCGTCCACCAGTGGCGTGGCCGCTGCGTTGGCGTTGCTGTAGCCGATGCTGTTGGTGACTTCGGCGATGATGTCCGGGCGCATCAGGAAGTCCATGAACAGGTAGGCATTGTCGACGTTCGCCGCATCACGGGGGATGGCGACCATGTCGTAGAAACTGCCGGCGCCTTCCTTGGGAATGCTGTAGTCGATCACCACGTTGTTGCCCGATTCCACTGCGCGGGCCTTGGCCTGCAGGACGTCGCCGGAGTAACCCACCGCCACGCAGATGTTGCCGTTGGCCAGATCGGAGATGTACTTCGAGGAGTGGAAGTACGCCACGTAAGGGCGGATTTTCATGAACAGCGCTTCGGCCTCGGCAATGTGCGCCTTGTCCTTGTCGTTCACCGGATAGCCCAGATAGTGCAGGGCGGCCGGGAGCATTTCGGTTGGCGAATCGAGGAAGCTGATGCCGCAGGCTTTGAGCTTTTCCGCGTTCTCCGGTTTGAACAGCAAGTCCCAGGAGTTGGTCGGGGCGTTGGCGCCGAGTACTTCCTTGACCTTCGCCGGATTGAAACCGATGCCGATCGAACCCCACATGTACGGGAACGCGTGCGCGTTGTCCGGATCACTGGCGGCGGCGTTTTTCAGCAGCACCGGGTTGAGATTCTTCCAGTTCGGCAGCTTCGATTTGTCCAGCGGCTGGTAGACGCCGGCCTTGATCTGCTTGGCCAGAAAACTGTTCGACGGCACCACGATGTCGTAGCCGGATTTGCCCGCGAGCAGGCGCGCTTCCAGGGTTTCGTTGCTGTCGAAGACGTCGTAGGTCACGCGAATGCCGGTCTCGTCTTCGAACTTTTTCACGGTGTCCGGCGCGATGTAATCGGACCAGTTGTAAACACGCAGCACCTTGTCGTTGGCCTGGGCGCCCATGACCATCGCGCCCATTAAGGACAGTGTCAGCAGAGTCCTGCCAAACATTTTCATCGGTACAACTCCCTTCTTCTTATTCAACAAAACAAAAGCTCGGTGCACTTGAACCTTGTGGCGAGGGGATTTATCCCCGCTCGGCTGCGAAGCAGTCGCAAAACCTGAATACGGAGTCTTCAGGTAGAACTGCAGGGGCCGCTTCGCAGCCCAACGGGGATAAATCCCCTCGCCACAGTTGTTCATCGGTGTTGCTCAGGCAGTCGCCGCTGCCGGCTGTTGCCACGACTCGTTTGCGGTCTGATCCATCGCTTCCTGAATCGCCCGTTTGCGGTTCGCTTCTGCCTTGCGGCCGAAATACCAGACCAGGAAAGTCACCAGCGACACTGCCAGCAGAATCAGGCTGGCCACGGCGTTGATCTCGGGCTTCACGCCCAGGCGCACCGCCGAGAACACTTCCATCGGCAGCGTCGTCGAGCCCGGCCCGGAGACAAAACTCGCCAGCACCAGATCATCCAGCGACAAGGCAAACGACATCATCCCGCCGGCGGCCAGCGACGGCGCGATCATTGGAATGGTGATGAGGAAAAACACTTTGAATGGTTTGGCGCCGAGGTCCATCGCCGCTTCTTCGATCGACAGATCCAGCTCCCGCAGGCGCGCGGAGACTACCACCGCCACATAGGCTGCACAAAAGGTGGTGTGGGCGATCCAGATGGTGACGATGCCGCGCTCCTGCGGCCAGCCGATCATCTGCGCCATGGCCACGAACAGCAGCAACAGCGACAGACCGGTGATCACTTCCGGCATCACCAGTGGCGCAGTCACCAGGCCGCCAAACAGCGTGCGGCCCTTGAAGTGGGTGATGCGCGTCAGCACGAACGCTGCCAGGGTACCCAGCGCCACCGCAGCGATCGCGGTGTAGCAGGCGATTTCCAGCGAGCGCAGCACCGAGCCCATCAGTTGCGAGTTGTCGAGCAGGCCGACGTACCACTTGATCGACCAGCCACCCCACACCGTCACCAGTTTCGAGGCGTTGAACGAGTAGATCACCAGAATCAGCATCGGCAGATAAATGAACATCAAGCCGAAGATCAGCATGAATTTGGAAAAGTTGAAGCGTTTCATCCCCGTGCCTCCATCTCTTTGGCCTGGCTGCGGTTGAACAGCAGAATCGGCACAATCAGGATCAACAGCATCACCACCGCCAGCGCAGAAGCCACCGGCCAGTCGCGGTTATTGAAGAACTCCTGCCACAGCACGCGACCGATCATCAGCGTCTCCGGGCCACCCAGCAGTTCTGGAATCACGAACTCGCCGACCACCGGAATGAACACCAGCATGCAACCGGCAATGATGCCGTTCTTGGCCAGCGGCACGGTGATTTTCCAAAAGTTGTTGAAGTTGCTCGAACCCAGATCCTGCGCGGCTTCCAGCAGGCTGTTGTCGTGCTTGACGAGGTTGGCGTAGAGCGGCAGCACCATGAACGGCAGATACGCGTAGACCACGCCGATGTACACCGCAGTGTTGGTGTTGAGGATCTCGATCGGGTGATCGGTGAGCCCGGTCCACATCAGGAACCCGTTGAGCAGACCGTTGTTGCTGAGGATGCCCATCCACGCATACACGCGGATCAGGATCGCCGTCCAGGTCGGCATCATGATCAACAGCAGCAGGACGTTTTGCGTTTCCTTGCCGGTCTTGGTGATCGCGTAGGCCATCGGGAAACCGATCACCAGGCACATCAGCGTGCTCAGTGCCGCGACTTTCAGCGAGCCGAGGTACGCCGACAGGTACAGCTCGTCTTCGCCGAGCAGGGTGTAGTTGCCGATGTTCAGCAGCAGCTGGAATTTCTGTTCGGCGAAGGTGTAGATCTCCGAGTACGGCGGGATCGACAGCGCGGCTTCCGAGAAGCTGATCTTCATCACCAGAAAGAACGGCAGCATGAAGAACAGGAACAGCCAGATGAACGGAATGCCGATCACCAGTTTTCGTCCGCTGGGCACCAGGCGCAAGAATTGCTGATTGAAAGTTCTCATGAGCGCAGCACCACGCCGCTGTCATCTTCCCACCAGACGTAGACCTTGTCGTCCCAGGTCGGCCGCGCGCCACGGCGTTCGGCATTGGCCATGAACGACTGGACGATCTTGCCGCCGGGCAGCTCGACGTAAAACACAGAGTGGCCGCCGAGGTAAGCGATGTCGTGGACCTTGCCTTCGGACCAGTTGTAGCGGAACTCCGGTTGGGTGGTGCTGACGAGCATTTTTTCCGGGCGGATGGCGTAGGTGATCGACTTATCCTGCACCGACGTGCTGACGCCGTGACCGACGTAGATCTTCTGTTGCAAGTCGGGGCTGTGAATGATCGCGTGGCCTTCCAGATCTTCCACCACGGTGCCGTCAAAGGCGTTCACGTTACCGATGAATTCGCAGACCATGCGGCTGACCGGCGCTTCATAAATGTCCACCGGGCTGCCGATCTGCGCGATCCAGCCCAGGTGCATGATCGCGATGCGCTGGGCCATGGTCATGGCTTCTTCCTGGTCGTGGGTCACCATCACGCAGGTCACGCCGACGCGCTCGATGATTTCCACCAGCTCAAGCTGCATCTGCGAACGCAGCTTTTTATCCAGCGCACCCATCGGCTCGTCGAGCAGCAACAGCTTCGGCCGTTTGGCCAACGAGCGGGCGAGCGCCACGCGCTGCCGCTGGCCGCCGGACAACTGGTGCGGGCGGCGCTTGGCGTATTGGGTCATGTGCACCAGACGCAGCATTTCTTCGACGCGGGCATCGATTTCGCTGGCCGGCAAACGGTCCTGTTTGAGGCCGAAGGCGATGTTCTGTGCCACGGTCATGTGCGGGAACAGCGCGTAGGACTGGAACATCATGTTGATCGGCCGCTCGTACGGCGGCATGTCGGTGATGTCCACGCCATCGAGCAGAATCCGCCCCTCGGTCGGCCGCTCGAAACCGGCGAGCATGCGCAGCAGAGTCGATTTGCCCGAACCGGAACCGCCCAGCAGCGCGAAGATTTCGCCCTGATGGATCTCCAGGGACACATCGTCCACGGCCACGGTTTCGTCGAACTTCTTGGTGACACGATCGACTTTCACCAGCACCTTTTTCGGTTGCTGCTGACCTTCGAGTGCCTTGCGGTATGTGCTGGAGGCGTTTGCCATGTGAAACTCCCAACAGGTGTCGTGTGCCTGGCCAATGTGGCCGGGCTTAAGTGGATTGCGGAGCGGTCCGGAATGCCTGTCAGCTGGCGCAGAACCTGTGGGAGCGAGCCTGCTCGCGAATACGGAGTGTCAGTCGACATCATCGTTTGCTGATACACCGCTTTCGCGAGCAGGCTCGCTCCCACAGGGGATATGCGTTGACCTGAGTGGCCTTTGTCCGTACCGATCCGGCTTGTTCGGCGCCGCCGTCCTGGCTGCCTGGGTCGTACTTGTTGTTATCACGGGTGTTGCAGTTCACGACGGGCGGATGTGCAAACGCACACCCGCCCGCCGTGGGGGCAGTAAATCGTTATCGAGTCTGGGATTGCGTCAGCGCTGACTGCGCTTCGCCGCCCGTTGCCGGCACGCTGCGCCGAACGCCTGGAAAATCTTCAGGTAGTTCGGGTTGTCCAGCACCTGCCATTCCGGGTGCCATTGCACGCTGAGGGCGAAGGTCGGGCTGTGCTCGACCGAGATCGCTTCGATCAAACCGTCCGGCGCCACGGCTTCAGCACGCAGCCCGGGGGCGAGGCGGTCGATGCCCTGACTGTGAATCGAATTGACCTGAAATTCGTCGGGCAGCTCCAGCGCTTCGAACACACCGCCAGCGATCACGCTGACCGCATGGGCCGGGGCGTATTGCACCGCCACATCCGGGCTGTCGGCTTCACGGTGATCGAGCATGCCGTGCAGCTCGTGCACCTTTTGATGCAGGCTGCCGCCGAAGGCCACGTTCATTTCCTGGAAGCCACGGCAGATGCCGAGCACCGGAACGCCCGCCGCGATGGCTGCACGCAATAAAGGAAGGGTGGTGGCGTCGCGGGCCGGATCATGATCCGTGCCGGGGGCGCTGGCCGGGCCTTGATAGTGGAAGGGCTCCACGTTCGAGGGAGAGCCGGTGAGCAACAGACCGTCGAGCTGACCGAGCAGGTCATCGATTTCAGTCAGGTTGCCGAGGGAAGGAATGACCACCGGCAACCCTTCAGCGCCAACGCTGACAGCACGTACGTACTTGTCGCCGCTGATGTGATAGGGGTGCAGGCCAATCTGTTTGACGCACGCAGTAACGCCGATCAATGGCTTGAATGCCATTTTTATTCACCTCGAAGTCTGTCACTTGAACGAGCTTTTCCGGAGCTTAGCCTCGTTGATTTTAATTAACAACTGCCATGTAAAAAATTCTAAACGCCGTTCATCAAATCGCTCAGGTTTACCGGGGTTTGCCGGCGGATATGGCACGAGAGTGTTAAGAAAGGCCCGAAAAATAAAGGCTGCAGGGCAGGGTGTTCGCTATTGACTTCACTTTGCCTTTCGGATTGACTGGCTGCGCAACACAGTGGTGAACATAATAATTAACAGCTAAATAGGTGCATCATGTCGGTCCCTCTGCGTACCGTTCAACTCAACGAAGCCAACGCATTCCTTAAGAAATATCCTGAGGTTTTGTACGTCGACCTTCTGATTGCGGATATGAACGGTGTGGTGCGCGGCAAGCGCATCGAACGCACCAGTCTTCATAAGGTGTACGAAAAAGGCATCAACCTGCCGGCGTCGCTCTTTGCGCTGGACATCAACGGCTCGACGGTGGAAAGCACCGGCCTGGGCCTGGATATCGGCGATGCCGATCGCATCTGTTATCCGATCCCCGGCACCCTGAGCATCGAGCCGTGGCAAAAACGCCCGACCGCTCAACTGCTGATGACCATGCACGAGATCGAAGGCCAGCCGTTCTTCGCCGACCCGCGTGAAGTGCTGGCCAACGTTGTGCGCAAATTCGACGACCTCGGCCTGACCATCTGCGCGGCGTTCGAACTCGAGTTCTACCTGATCGACCAGGACAACGTGAATGGCCGTCCGCAATCGCCACGTTCACCGGTATCCGGCAAGCGTCCGGTGTCGACCCAGGTTTACCTGATCGACGACCTCGACGAATACGTCGACTGCCTGCAAGACATCCTCGAAGGCGCGAAAGAGCAGGGCATTCCCGCTGATGCGATCGTCAAGGAAAGCGCCCCGGCGCAGTTCGAAGTCAACCTGCATCACGTCTCCGACCCGATCAAGGCGTGCGATTACGCGGTCC
Organism: Pseudomonas sp. Sample_21; assembly: GCF_004307525.1. NCBI lineage: Bacteria > Pseudomonadati > Pseudomonadota > Gammaproteobacteria > Pseudomonadales > Pseudomonadaceae > Pseudomonas > Pseudomonas sp. Sample_21. The sequence continues at coordinate 143,119 of NZ_RCNZ01000115.1, forward strand.
TGCTCAAGCGTCTGGTGAAGAACATCGCCTACGACCACGAGATGGACACGACCTTCATGGCCAAGCCTTATCCGGGCCAGGCCGGCAATGGTTTGCACGTGCACATTTCGATTCTGGATAAAGAAGGCAACAACATCTTCGCCAGCGAGGATCCCGAGCAGAACGCCGCACTGCGTCACGCGATCGGCGGTGTGCTCGAGACCCTGCCGGCGCAAATGGCGTTCCTCTGCCCGAACGTCAACTCGTACCGCCGCTTCGGCGCGCAATTCTATGTGCCGAACTCGCCGAGCTGGGGCATCGACAACCGCACCGTGGCCGTGCGCGTGCCGACCGGTTCAGCGGATGCCGTGCGCATCGAACACCGCGTCGCCGGTGCCGATGCCAACCCGTACCTGCTGATGGCGTCGGTGCTGGCCGGCATTCACCACGGCCTGACCAACCAGATCGAGCCCGGCGCCCCGGTCGAAGGCAACAGCTACGAGCAGAACGAGCAGAGCCTGCCGAACAACCTGCGCGACGCCTTGCGTGAGCTCGACGACAGCGAAGTCATGGCCCGCTACATCGACCCGATGTACATCGACGTGTTCGTCGCGTGCAAGGAAAGCGAGCTGGCCGAGTTCGAGAACTCGATCTCAGACCTTGAGTACAACTGGTATCTGCATACGGTCTGAAGATCAAAAGCCCCTCACCCTAACCCTCTCCCGGAGGGAGAGGGGACTGACCGCGTCGTCTGGAGATTTCCGGCGGCCTGAATGATCCAGTCGATGATGGATTCGGCAAAGATTTTTCAGGTCGGCGCAGTTACCAGACATCCCCCGATCGGTCCCCTCTCCCTCTGGGAGAGAGCTAGGGTGAGGGCAGCGATTCCCGGCCAGGCAAAGCAACCAGACCAACCCCCAAATTCCCCCTTGTCGAGCTCAAAACAATGACCACAACCCGCAACGACTGGGAACAACGCTTCCAGTCCCTGTCCATCGAATCCCGCGCCTTCATCGACGGTGAATACCGCCCGGCGATCAGCGGCGACACCTTCGAATGCCTGAGCCCGGTCGATGGCCGCTTTCTTGCCGCCGTCGCCAGCACCGATGAAGCCGACGCCAACCTCGCAGTCGAAGCCGCGCGCCACTCCTTTAACTCTGGCATCTGGGCGAAAAAAGCCCCGGCCGAGCGCAAGCGCGTGCTGATCCGCTTCGCCGATCTGATCCAGCAGCACCAGGAAGAACTGGCACTGCTGGAAACCCTCGACATGGGCAAGCCTATCAGCGATTCGATGAACATCGACATCCCGGCGACCGCCAACGCGATCCGCTGGAGCGCCGAGGCCATCGACAAGATCTACGACGAAGTCGCCGCCACGCCGCACGACCAACTTGGCCTCGTCACTCGCGAACCCTCGGGTGTGGTCGCCGCCATCGTGCCGTGGAATTTTCCGCTGATCATGGCCAGCTGGAAATTCGCCCCGGCGCTGGCGGCGGGAAACTCGTTCATCCTCAAGCCTTCGGAAAAATCACCGCTGACCGCCATCCGCATCGCGCAACTGGCGCTGGAGGCGGGTATTCCAAGGGGCGTGTTCAACGTGCTGCCGGGCTACGGCCACACCGTCGGCAAGGCGCTGGCGTTGCACATGGACGTCGACGTGCTGGCCTTCACCGGCTCCACGGCGATCGCCAAGCAGCTGATGATCTATGCCGGGCAGAGCAACATGAAACGCGTCTGGCTTGAGGCCGGCGGCAAAAGTCCGAACGTGGTATTCGCCGACGCACCGGATCTGCGCGCAGCTGCTCAAGCGGCGGCCAGTGCCATCGCCTTCAACCAGGGCGAAGTCTGCACTGCCGGCTCGCGTCTGCTGGTCGAGCGCTCGATTCGCGAGCAGTTCATCCCGCTGCTGGTGGAAGCGCTGCAAGCGTGGAAACCGGGGCACGCCCTGGATCCGGCGACCACCGTCGGCGCCGTGGTCGACCAGCGTCAGCTCGACAACGTGCTGCGCTACATCAGCATCGGCCGCGAGCAGGGCGCCGAGTTGATTGCCGGCGGCCAACGCACCCTCGAAGAAACCGGCGGACTCTACGTGCAGCCAGCGATTTTCGACGGCGTGACCAACGCGATGACCATTGCTCAGGAAGAAATCTTCGGCCCGGTGCTTTCGCTGATCACCTTCGACACTGCCGAAGAAGCGCTGCAGATCGCCAACGACAGCATCTTCGGCCTCGCCGCCGGGGTGTGGACCAGCAACCTGAGCAAGGCGCACACCTTCGCCCGCGGCCTGCGCGCCGGCAGCGTCTGGGTCAACCAGTACGACGGCGGCGACATGACCGCGCCATTCGGTGGCTTCAAACAATCGGGCAATGGCCGCGACAAATCGCTGCATGCGTTCGACAAGTACACCGAACTGAAAGCGACCTGGATCAAGCTCTGACTCTTTTACAGCGGCGGCCGCCCTTGGTTGGCGGCCCTCGGAGAAACCTATGAAACAGCAACACGTAAACAGCTACTACGCCGCCACCCGCAACGAAGTCATCGACTTCCCGATTCTCGAAGAAGCGCTGGATTGCGACGTCTGCATCATCGGCGCCGGTTATACCGGTCTGTCCTCGGCGCTGTTCCTCAGCGAAGCCGGCTACAAAGTCACCGTGCTGGAAGCGGCGAAAGTCGGCTATGGCGCCAGCGGTCGCAATGGCGGGCAACTGGTCAACTCCTACAGCCGCGACGTCGATGTCATCGAAGAGCGCTACGGCGACAAGACTGCAGAAATCCTCGGCAGCATGATCTTCGAAGGCGCCGATATCATTCGTTCGCGCATCAAGGATTACGACATCAAGTGCGACTACCGCCCGGGCGGTATTTTCGCAGCGATGAACAAGAAACAGCTCAACGGCCTGGCCGAGCAGAAGCGCAACTGGGAACGCTACGGCAACCGCAATCTGAAGATGCTCGATGCAGCGGATATTCGTCGCGAAGTGGGTTCCGACGCTTACGTTGGCGGCTTGCTGGACATGCAGGGTGGCCACGTCCATCCGTTGAATCTGGCGCTAGGGGAAGCCGCCGCCATCGTGCGTTTGGGCGGCAAGATCTACGAACAGTCGGCGGCGGTCGAAATTACCTATGGCGAGCCGATCACCGTGCGCACTGCCAAAGGCCTGGTCCGCGCCAAATACCTGCTGATCGCCGGCAACGCCTACCTGCCGCAAGGCCTTGACAACCGCGTCACCGCGAAAAGCATGCCGTGCGGCTCGCAGATCGTCGTCACCGAACCGCTGACCGAGCAGCAGGCACGCAGTCTGATCACCAACAACTATTGCGTCGAAGACTGCAACTACCTGCTGGATTACTACCGCCTCACCGCTGACAACCGCCTGCTTTACGGTGGTGGTGTGGTCTACGGCGCGCGGGAGCCGGACGATATCGAGCAACTGATCCGGCCGAAGATCCTCAAGACCTTTCCGCAGCTCAAGGACGTGAAGATCGACTACCGCTGGACCGGCAACTTTCTGCTGACCATGTCGCGCATGCCGCAATTCGGCCGCATCGAAAAGAACGCCTACTACATGCAGGGCTACAGCGGCCACGGCGTCACCTGCTCGCACCTGGCCGGCAAACTGATCTCGGAAATGATCCGCGGCGACGCCGAACGCTTCAATGCCTTCGCCTCGCTGCCGCACATGCCGATGCTCGGCGGCCGCACCTTCTCCGCACCGCTCACCGCTCTGGGCGCGGTCTACTATTCCCTGCGCGACCGTTTCGGCGTCTGATTGACCTCACCGGCGACGGTCCGAAAGACCCCGCCGGTTTTTCCCTAAACAGCACACAAAACCTGTGGGAGCTGGCTTGCCAGCGATTGCGGTCTTTCAGCAAAAGGGATGTTGAATGTGCCATCCAATCGCTGGCAAGCCAGCTCCCACAAGTTTTTTATTTGTCCGCAATAATCGCCAGCCAGCTCATTTCGATCACCATCCATCGAACCTGCTGAGCAACACCGGCAAACGTGATTTAATAGCCGCCTTTCACGGTTCCGGGACACGGGAGCAACGTGATCCGCGCGACCTGCGCGTCACCCGCCACCCACCCCCATCGCCCTTAAGTCGCTCTTACATAAGGCTGTCATGGATACGGGTTCTCGACTCAAACTAGTACGCGAAAGCTACAAACTCTCCCAGCGCGAGCTCGCCCGGCGTAGCGGCGTGACCAACGCGACCATCTCGCTGATCGAACAGAACCGCGTCAGCCCCTCCGTCAGCTCGCTGAAAAAGCTGCTCGAAGGCATACCGATGTCCCTGGCCGACTTCTTCACCTTCGACCAGCCCCCGCGCGAACACCAATACGTGTTCCGCGCCAACGAACAACCCGACCTCGGCCGCGACGGCCTGCGCCTGCTGCTCATCGGCGCCTCGGTGCCCAGCCGCCAGATGCGCCTGCTCCGCGAACAATACGCCCCCGGCGCCAGTTCCGGCGAAGAGCCGATCGTACATGCCGAAGGCGAAGAGTGCGGGCTGGTCACGCGCGGCACGGTGGAATTGACCGTGGACGGGCAGGTGAGTGTGCTGAGTGCCGGGGATGGGTATTACTTTCCGACGACGTTGCCGCATAAGTTTCGCAATATCGGCGCGGATGAGGCTGAGATAATCAGTGCGAATACGCCGGCGAATTTCTGATCGGATAACGCATTATTTTTTTGTTGACCCGGCATCTTTTACGAGGTGGCGGGTTGTTTTTCCTGCCATTCGTCAGCCCTCCCGCATTTTCCCCGCGCACGCGCTTCCAATGCATAACTCACCCCCGCAAAGGAACCGCCCACATGCGCAAATCCAACCTCGCAGCACTGACCCTGGCCACGCTGTTATCCGCCACCTCGCTCTACGCAACAGCCGCCAGCGACACCCCGGCACCCACCGCTAACGACGGCAATAGCCAAACTAATCCGAGTGCGCCGGAAGACATTCATTCCAACGGTGCCACCGTGCCCAAAGGCACGCAGGGCAATACCACCAACAATGACGGCTCGACACCTGCAGGTTCCAAGCCCAGTGGTTCGAAGCAATCGAACGACAGCGGCACCAGCAGCGGTGCTGGTGAGGGTTGAAGCTGTTTGCAGATGCAGCAAGCCCGGCATCAAGCCGGGCTCTCTATCAGGCAATCCTCGATGACCGAGGTTACTTAGCCTTCCAGTTCCCGCCGCTGTTCTCACAATCAATCTTTGCCTGCGCCAGGTGCTCACCGTCGTAGTAATACGTGGTGACTTTGGCGTTGTCGGGCATGTTCAGCGGTTTGGCGCTTTTGTCTTTGCTGGTCGAGTGCGGGTTGGCCAGGGATTCCTGGGTGAGGCCGGCGGTGCAGGTGGCCTGGTAGTGGTCGTCGCAGCGATCGACTTTTTTCTTGGTGGCGTTGAGGGTGTCCTTGCTTTCGTTGCTGCAGGACCAGTTGATGGAGTCCACGGGCATGCCTTCGTATTCGTAGCAGCTGTGGGTTTCCACCGCTGGCACCGAGGCGCTTGAGGAGCGGGTCTGCACGTCGCAGCCTTCGGCCATGACGCAGGTGGGGATGATGGCGAACGTGGCGATCAGGAGCAGCAGTCGGGTTTTCATCGGCAATTCCTCTCCAATGGCGCCGCGTCTGATCGATGATTTGGCGCTTGTCTGGTTTCGAGGCGGCGAGGGCGGGCAAGGTTCAATCGGTTTGCGCTGAGCGATCTTCGCGTACACTGCGCAACAATCAGAAACATTGAGCGCAGGATTCGATCCCCATGGCCCAAACCCTCGAACGCGCCATCGCCATTGCCGCCACGGCCCACACCGGGCAGGTGGACAAGGGCGGGGCGCCGTACATTTTGCATCCGCTGAAAGTCATGTTGCGCATGAATACGCTGGAGGAGCGCATCGTCGCTGTGCTGCACGATGTGGTCGAGGATTGCGGGGTGAGTCTGGATGATTTGCGCGGGGAAGGCTTTAGCGAAGAGGTGCTGGCGGCGATCGCGGCAGTGACCAAAGTGCCGGGCGAGTCCTACGAGGATTTTGTCGACCGCGCCGCGCAAAACCCGATTGGCCGGGTGGTGAAGCTGGCGGATCTGGAAGAGAACAGCGATATCTCGCGGATCGCCTCGCCGAGTTGGGAGGATCTGGAGCGGATCGAGAAATATCGGCGGGCGATTGCACGCCTTCGCGCATAGGAATGCCAATCCCCCTGTGGAGCTGCCGAAGGCTGCGATCTGATCGTTCCCACGCTCTGCGTGGGAATGCAGCCGGGGACGCTCTGCGTCCCAAAAGATCGCAGCCTTCGGCAGCTCCTACCAGGGAATGGTGGTGTCTCACAAAATAGCCAGGAAGGCGAACTATGAAATCCATTGTGTGCTTGTTGATTGCGGCCGGTTTCGGCGCGTTATTGCAGTTTGAAGGCGTACCCCACGGCTTGCTGCTGGGCTCGATTGTCGTTACCGCGTTGTTTGCCAGTAAAACCGGCATCGCCCCGGCAACTCCTTATGGACTGGGCTACATCCAGGTCACGCTGGGCATCGCCACCGGGCTGATGTTCGAAGCATGGGACAGCGAAACGGCGACGACGATGTTGCCCAGCCTTGTCGTGTTGCTGATCTGCCTGACCGTACAAATCGCCCTTGCTGGCTGGTGGCTGACACGCGGTGCCGGCTGGAACCGCACCGACGCACTGTTGGCGGTCTATCCTGGCGCATTGGCCGCAGTGTTCGATTTGCTTGAGTCGGAAAAGGCTTCGAGCAAAGTCATCATCGTGCATCTCATGCGACTGCTGTTGATCACCGTGCTGGTGAGTTTGCTCATTCCCGGGCAAGCAGCGGTGGCTGAAGTGGTCAGCGATCCGTTGACCACAGGCATGGCGCTGATCGCACTCGCTGTCATCGCGCTGAGCGTATTGCTCGGCCGCCTGCTGTTGCTGGTCGGCGTCCCGGCGCCATTCATGCTTACCGCAATTCTCATAACCGCTGTATTTGTGAAGTCGGGATGGCTGCACGGCTTTCACATGCCGGAGTGGAGCCTGAACCTGGCCGCACTGATTCTTGGCGTGCGTATCGGCTCACGGTTTCAGGGGCTGGGCATCGCAGAGCTGGCGCGTCATGGGCGCACCGCTCTGGTTTCGGTCGGCTTGATGATCGTCGTCGCAGCGGCATTTGCCGAGTTGGCCGCGCGCTGGCTGGGCAGTGATCCGCTGACCCTGTGGCTGGCGTACATGCCGGGCGCGATCGAGACGATTGCGATTGTCGCGTTTGGTGGCGGGCTGAATGTGGTGTTTATTCTGACGCATCATCTGAGCCGGATGGTGCTGCTGCATTTTGCCCCGGCGTTGTTGGTGCAGGTCAGGCGTGGCCCAAGGCAATCGCGAACGACACGACGATCATGCAGGCGAAGGCGAAATTGAGATTCATGGGCTGTTCATCCTGAGCTTTTGAGAGTGGGGCCATTGTGAACAGGCGCAGCGCAAAGAAAAAATTCGCCGTGTTGATTCCAATGATCGAAAGCATTGTGATAGCCGTTGCGTTTGTATTTGCCTGAGACTTTCGCTAGTGTCGCTGAAACCTGCAACTACAAGCACAAACAGGCATAACCATGCACGACCACTCCATCGCCGAATTGCCGTCCCTGCGCCGGCAGAAAATCCTTTTGCTTCTCGAACGTGACGGCAAGGTCATGGCCTCCGAGCTGAGCCAGCATTTCGCAGTGTCCGAAGACACCATCCGCCGCGACCTCGCCGAGCTGGACAGCGCCGGACTGGTGCAGCGGGTGCATGGCGGGGCGTTGCCACGACCGAAGGACTCGGGCAAGGATTACTTCACGCGTCTGGATGAGACCGACGAGGTCAAGGTGCGCCTGGCGCAATTGGCGGCGCAGCACATCGAGGACGGGCAGATTGTGCTGTTCGACTCCGGCTCGACCACCTTGCAGGTGGCGCGCGCGTTACCGTCCGATATCCGCATCACCGCCGTGACCGCTTCCCCACTGACGGCGATTGCTTTGTCCGAATACAAAGGCGTGAAAGTGATTCTGGCGGGTGGTGAATTGAATCCGCATTCGATGTCGGCCAGTGGTCAGGAAGCGCTGCGACTGCTGGCGGGGATCAAGGCGGATCTGGCGATTACCGGGGTGTGTGCGATTCATCCCGAGGTCGGCATCACCTCGCTGCATTTCGATGAAGTGCCGATCAAACAGGCGATGCTCGACAGTGCAACGCGGGTGATTGCGGTGACCACGGCGGACAAGCTGGGCGCGGTGGAGCCGTTTGTGGTGGCGCCGTGTACGCGCCTGCATAGGTTGATTACCGAGCGTTATCCGGGGTCGGGGAATGTCGAGGATTATCGGCGGTTGGGGATTTTTGTGGAGCAGTTGCCGGATTGAGTTTGTGTGGGTTTTGAGGGCCTCTTCGCGAGCAGGCTCGCTCCCACAGGGTGTTGTGTCGTGCACAAATCCAATGTGGGAGCGAGCCTGCTCGCGATAGGGCCAGTGAATTCAGCGCAACCGTTCGAGCATCTGGTAATACCACATCCCCGCCGCCAGCAACGGATTGCCCAGCAGGTCGCCCATCGGCACGCGAATGTGCTGGCACGCGGCGAAGGTATCGAATTGCTCCATTTGCCCGGTGATCGCTCGGCTCATGATCTCGCCCATGATGTGCGTGGTGGCGATGCCATGTCCCGAGTAGCCCTGGCAATACCAGACGTTGTCCGAGAGCTTGCCCACTTGCGGGATGCGGTTGATGACGATGCCCATCGCGCAGCTCCACTGGTAATCGATCGCCACACCTTTTAGCGCCGGGAACGTGCGTTCGATACACGGGCGCAGTTCCGCAGCGATGTCGCGCGAATCCTTGCCGCTGTAGTTGGCGCCGCCGCCGAACAGCAAACGGCCGTCGGCGGTGAGCCGGTAGTAATCGAGGACGAAGCGGCAGTCGTACACGGCGAGGTCTTCGGGGTTGATCTGTTGCGCCAGATCACCGAGCGGCGCGGTGGTGACGATGCCGCCCATGGCCGGGAAGATCTTGCCCTTGAGCTGACCCGGTTCGAGCTTGTGATAGACGTCACCGGCGAGCATCACCTGACTGGCGTCGATCTGACCGTGAGCGGTGCGCACGCCAGGTGTGTCGCCGTGAATGATCTCCAGCACTTCACTGTTTTCGAAGATCAGCGCGCCCAGGCTTTCGGCTGCGCGTGCTTCGCCAATGCACAGGTTGAGCGGGTGCAGGTGCATGTTGCGGGTGTTCTTGATGGCGCCGTGGTAGAGCTCGCTTTGCAGCAGGTCGCGAACCTGACTGCGGTCGAGCAGGCTCACTTCATCGCCCAATCCGCGACGCACGGCTTCGTCGTAATCCTTGCGCAGACCGACCATGTGGCTCGGCTTGTACGCCGCGTGCAAATGGCCGTGTTTGAGGTCGCACTGGATCGCATATTTCTCGACGCGCTGGCGGATGATTTCATGCCCGCGCCAGCGCAGATGCCAGATGAAATCGTCCACGTCATCGCCCAGTTTCGCGCGCATCTGCTTGCGCATCGCGCCGTCGCCGGAGAGGCTGCCGGTGACTTGCCCGCCATTGCGCCCGGTGGCGCCCCAGCCGATCTTGTGGCTTTCGACGATGGCGACTTTCAGGCCTTTTTCCGCCAGCTCGACGGCAGTGGCGACGCCAGTGAAACCGCCGCCGATGATCACCACATCGACCTTGTGCCGGCCTTGCAGGGTCGGGTAGTCGGTGTCCTGGTTGAGGGTGGCGGTGTAG